>NZ_AQOQ01000018.1:0-78642 GCF_002888555.1 Alcanivorax sp. MD8A
CCGCGCAACGCCGCCTGCTGCGAGAACAGTGTCGGGAAACTCTGGGCCACATAAGCCCCTTCGCCTTCGCCCCACTGCTGCAGGATCGCCTCATCGCCGCCCAGCGCATCCAGCGTCGCCAGCAGCGCGGTCTCTTCGCCGCCCTGTTCCGCCAGCATCAGCAGGGTATCGCGGAACTGGCGAGCGAGTCGGTCCACCAACGGGATCGGCAAAGCCGCCGTGTCATGGGCAAACAACATATCCAGTTGATCGCCCGGCAAGACCGCCACGGTGAGCGGGTAATGGGTAAACTCGTGACTTCGTGGCGTCCCCAGAGTCAGGGTCTGTTGCCCGGAGCCCAGCAAGCTCTCATCCAGCGGATAGTTTTCAAACACCAGCAAGGTATCGAACAAACTCTCCCCGCCCCAACCGGCGTCCTGCTGTACATCGAACAGCGGTGCGTGGCCGTGTTCACGCAGGGCCGCATTGTCGGCCTGCAACGCCGCCAGCCAGGACGCCAGCGGCTGGTCGCCCGCCAGGGACACCGTCATCGGCAGGGTGTTGATAAACAGACCGAGCATGGCATCGCTGCCGGCCAGATCCGCCGGCCGACCGGCCACGGTATTGCCAAACACCACTCGCTGCTGCCCGGTAAAGCGTCCCAGCACCCGGGCCCAGGCAGCCTGTACCAGGGTGTTGATTGTCAGTCCCTGATCACGGGCGGCCTGCCGCAACCGGTCGCTGGTGGCGGCATCAAACGTGATCGGATGACGACGGAACTCGCCCTTCTCCGACGTCCCCACCGCATCCACCAACCGGGTAGGCGCCTGCACCGGGGCCAGATAGTCTTGCCAGAACGCCTGAGTGGCCGCCCGGTCCTGGCGGTGCAACCAATGCAGGTAATCCACGTATTGCAGAGGCGCCGGCGGCAACGGCATCTGGTGATACAGCGCCAGCAACTCGGTGAGCATGACGCCGGTGCTCCAGCCATCCATCAGCAGGTGATGCAGGGTCAGCACGGATTCCCAGTGATCATCCCCCAGCTGCAGCAAGTCCACCCGCCACAACGGTGCGGCTTCCAGATCGAAGCCTTCACTCAATCTCTGCTCACAGAAACGGGCAGGAGCATCATCACCGGCATCCCGCAGATCGGTTTCCTGCCAGCACAGCGATACTTGCTGCGCAGACCAGACCGCTTGATGGCGCTCCCCGGCGCAGGCATGCGCCGGCAGCAGTCCGGTTCGCAGCACGTCGTGTCGCTCCAGCATGGCCTGCCAGGCCTGTCGGAAACGGCGGGGGTTTAGCCCGGTCACCGGCAAGACCAGCTGGTTAACATAGGTGCGACTGCTGGCACTGAGCTGGGAATGAAACCACAATCCCGCCTGCAGGGGGGACAACGGCAACACCTGCTCGGGCCGTGCCGGCAAGGCATCCAGTTCCGCCTGGCTCAACATCGACAGCGGCACATCGGATGGCGTCAGCACCGGTTCGTGCTGCTCACAGTGCCGGGCCAGTTGCTCGCACTGCTGCAGCCATTGCTGCACGAGTGCCTCACCCTGTTCACGGCTCAGACGCACGCCGTCGGTCTCAATGCGCAGCCGCAATTGGCCTTCCCGTTGCTCGGCATTAATGGCGAGGGCAGCATCTGCCGGGGCATCGGCTTCTTGCCAAAGCCCTGCCTCTGTCACCGAGACACCGGGCAGCCCCTCGTGCCGGAACTGGCCGAGGTAGTTGAACAACACATCGCGAGGCCGGTCACCGGCCGCCGTGGAGAGCTCACCGCGTTGCTGCAAGATCCCGAATCCCAAACCACCATGGGCGGCACAACGCAGTTGTTCTTTCTGACAACGCAGGGTTTCTGCCAGAGAACCCTGACGATCAAGACGCTGGGGATAGAGGCTGGTAAACCAGCCTACGGTACGGCTCAGATCGAGTTCAGCCACATCGCCGGCACGGCCATGACTTTCACGATAAATACAGACCTGATCCGTGGCCGCAAAATCACACAGGGCATTGGCCAGCCCCATCAACAAAAATTCTTCCAGATTCAGCCGGGCATGCCGTTCGGCCTGCTGCTGCCAGCGAGCCAAGGTAGACGTCTCGATCTGGATGTCCCACTGGCTGGCCGCTTGCGGCTTTTCCTGTAGCCCGCGTTGAGGCGTAAACAGCGACGGCATGGCCATTGTCTGCTGCCAGAGATCCTGCTCCTGTGTGGCCACAGGAACCAAGGTGTCATCCAGGGCATTGCGCCAGTCGAGCACGCTGTGGGTCTTGCGCGGCAGACTGGCCGACCCGCCCTGACCGTACTGCTGGTAGGCAGAGAACAGGTCCTCCAGCAGAATGCGCCAGGACACACCATCCACCGCCAGATGGTGAATCGTCAGCAATAGCTGCGGCGGTTCGCCCTCCACGCCCTCCACATAGAGCGCCTGTAACAGCTTGCCCGTCGCCGGATCCAGTGAACGCTGCAGTGCGTCTTTGGACTGTTCCAGCTCGGCATAGGTAGCGGGTGCGCAGCGCTGCAGCAACGCATGCGACGCTGACGGCATGGCCTGTGCCTGGGCCGGGTTCTCGGTGGAAAACCGCAAACGCAGGGCATCATGGTGTTGCACCAGCAATTGCAGAGCGCTCTCCAGTGCATCGAGCTGGAACGGCTGCGCCAACGACAACTGCAGGTACTGGTTGCAGGCGGCCAATCCTTGCTGCTCGATAAACTGTTGCTGGATGGGTAACAGCCCAACCGGGCCGTCCAGCGCTTGCTGACTGGCCGTGTTGACCGTTACCGCGCCGGCCACCGCCGCCAGCGCGCGCAGCGTGGGCTTTTCAAAAAGGTGTTTCGGGGTAAGCGCCAAGCCTTGCTGGCGCGCCCGGCTGACCACCTGCAAGGCCAGAATGGAATCGCCGCCCAGGGCAAAAAAGTGATCGTCGCGACTGACCGATTCCATCCCCAGCAAGTCCTGCCAGATTGTGGCCAGCGTTTGTTCGTTATCCGTCTGCGGCGCCTCACCGGTAGTGCGCGCATGCCACTGCGGTGCCGGCAGCGCCTTGCGATCCACCTTGCCTGCGGGGGTCAGGGGCAGGGCTTCCAGTTGCATCAGCTGGCTGGGGACCATGTAGTCCGGCAGGGAGTGGGACAATTCTGCAAGGATGGCACCGGTATCGATTCGCGCGTCTTCTGTATGACGTGACACGACATAGCCCACCAGTCGATCACCGGTGGGAGAAGGTTGTGCGACCACCGCGGCGTCGCGGATCGAGTCAAAGGCCAGCAGACGACTTTCGATTTCACCGAGCTCAATGCGGAAGCCACGGATTTTGACCTGCTGATCCACCCGGCCAAGATATTCCATGACTCCGTCGTCGCGGAATGTCACCAGGTCGCCAGTACGATACATTCGCTCACCGGGCTCACCGAAGGGGTCGGGAAGAAAACGCTCTGCGGTCAGGTCTGCGCGACCATGATAACCACGGGCCAGACCCAGTTCGTTACCGATGTACAGCTCGCCCGCCACTCCCGGCGGGACACGATTCAGGGAAGCATCCAGCACATACAGTTTGCGCGGCCCCACGGCGGTACCGATGGGCGCGTAGGCACTGGTTAAGGTGTCCCCTGCATAGGCATCCCACAACAGCGGGGTAATGACGGTTTCGGTAGGACCGTATCCATTGAGAATACGCCGGGGCTGAAGCACCTGCTGCATGCGCTCGAAGGTTTCGCGGGTAAACGCTTCACCGCCCAGGGTCCAGGAGCGAACCCTGAGTGCGGGTTTTTCTTGCTCGATCCAGTCCAGCAGCGGGCCCACATAACTGGGCGGGAAACAGGCGATGGTGACGCCTTCTTGTTGCAGCACCTCGCAGCATTTTTCCGCGCTCCATAATGCCTGGTCGCGAATCACCACCCGGGAGCCAAACGCCAGCGGTACGCTCCAGCGCTCCACCGCACCATCGAAACTGATGGAGGCGAATTGCAGCTCCACATCCTCCGGCGTCATGCCGTAACGCTTGCCGATGGTTTGCACATGCATGGACAAGCCACCATGGGTCAGCGCCACACCTTTGGGCTTGCCGGTGGAGCCGGAGGTGTAGATCACGTAGGCCAGTTGGTCCGGGTGCACGTTGACACCCACAGGCTCGGTGGAAAATCCCTGCAGTGACAGGGAATCCAGCGGCACTTTTTTCAGCCCCGGGACATCCGGCAAGGCACTGACCAGTCCCGAGGCCGTCAACAACCACCGGGCACCACTGTCTTCCAGCATGTAGTGAAGTCGCTCCGACGGATAAGCCGGGTCCAGTGGCAGGAATGCCGCTCCGGCTTTCATGACGGCCAGGAATGCCTCGATCATGGCGATGCCACGTTCGAAGGAAACCGCGATCACCTCATCCGCCGTCACCCCCTGCTGCAGAAGATACTGGGCCAACTGATTGGAGCGGGCGTCCAGCTGGGCAAAGGTGCAGCGATGATCGCCGTGCACCAGCGCAACGGCCTCTTGCTGACGTTGCGCCTGGGCAGCGAACAGCGCGGGATAGCTCTGCCATTGCCAATCGTCCTGCCCCTGTTGCTGCCACTGCTGCAAGCGCGCCAGATCGGCAGGCGGCAGCACATCGCTCTCGGCCAGGGTCAGCTCACTGTTGTGTAGCCACTGTTGCAGCAGCCCCACAAACGCCTCGCGCAGGTAGCGGGCAAAGTCATCACTGAGCACCCCCTCGCCATGCACCAGCCGCAGGCCCAGTCCGCCATCGGTATCTGGCCAGGCATCCAGCACCAGATCAAAGGGGGTTTCCGTGACCGGCACGTCCTCCGCCGTCACGGTGAGATTGCCCAGGTCGAGCTTCATGCCCTTGCCCTGTTGGCGATAATTGAATGCCACCTGGAACAAGGGATGACTACCCTGATCGCGGGAACGGCACAGGGCATCCACCACCCGGTCGAAGGGCAAGTCGCGATGTTGTTTGGCTCCGTCCAGGGCGGCATGAATCTGCGCAACCCAGTCGCGCACTGCCATCCCCGGCTGCACCCGGCCCTGAATGACCAGATTGTTGACGAAGAAACCAATCAGAAACTGGTTGCTACCCTTGCGGTTGGCACTGGGTACCCCCACCCGCACTTGCTGCTGCCCTGACACCCGGGCAAGCAAATACTGAAAGGCCGCCAGCAGCACGGTGAAACGGCTGACACCCAGCTGCGTGGCCAACTGTTTAAGCTCGCGGTTGTCCTCGGCACTGAGCGAAAAGTCATTGCAGCAAGCAGGGTGTGAGGCGCCGGCGTCCTGCTTCAGGCGCGGCAATGCCAGGGGCTCCCCTTCGTGTTCCAGGGTATCGGTCCAGTAGCTCAGCTGGCTGGCGGCCGACTCCCCCTTTAACCACTGCGCTTCGTTTTCTGCCCATTCCACATACTGTTTTTTGAGTGGCGGCACCGCCGGCTGAACACCGGAACGAAACGCGCTGTAGGAAAACAGGAACTCCTGCAAGAACACTCCCAGCGACCATGCATCGCCAATGATGTGATGCATGGACACCAGAATCGCATGTCGGGTAGCCGACAATCGCACCAGACGGAAGCGAGCGGGGCTTTCCGCTTCCAGATCAAAGGGCCGGGCATTGAGCTGACGAGCCTCCTGATAGGCTCGCGCCAGGGGATCGGCGTCGTTACTCAGATCCACCAGCGGTATGTCATCCGGGGAACGCGGCACCGGCCGCTGCCAGGCAACGCCATCGATTTCGGCAAAGCGGGCATTGGTGATCTCTTGCCGTGCCAGGATATAGCGCATGGTGTCCTGCAATGCAGGGACATCGAGCTCGCCATCCAGCCAGACGATACCGCTGATGTTGTAAGCGGTGCTGTCCGGAGACAGTCGGGAAAACAACCAGAGCCGCTGCTGCGAACAGGAAAGCGGAGACCACTGCGGTCCGGGATGGGCAGTGTTATTGGCAGACCCGGTCATGTCAGCTCCTTGCCGAAAGTATCAGAAAAATCTCAGGAGGCCTGAGCGTCACGCAGGCGCTTGGGACGCTGGTCGGTCCAGACGTCGTTGATATGGGCCAGACAATCTGATTTGTTGCCCGTGACCCCCACGGTCTGCCAACCGGCAGGCACAGGGCGGTAGGTAGGCCAGATGCTGTATTGCTCCTGATCGTTGATCACTACCGTAAATTCGGTATCCGGGTTATCAATGCTCATGACATTCCTCGTCGTTGAGACTCAAGGCTGGACGCACCTGCAAAGCCGGAGCGTCCTGACAGGCAGGGTTCAGACCCCTGCCTCGCGAAGGACCTGCACGCTTTGTCGTGCGGTCTGGCCATCCACTTCGGTGAGGCAACCGGCGTCCATTTTCAGCAGCCGGTCTGCGCGATCGAAGTAATGGTCGTCGTGGGTAATGGCGATGATGGTTTTGCCCTGCGATTGCAGTGCGGGTAGCAGCTCGTGATAGAAGAACTGACGAAATTGCGGGTCCTGATCTGCCGCCCACTCATCCAGCAACAGGCAGTCACGTTGCTCCACGGCGGCCATCAGCAGCGCAAGACGTTTGCGCTGCCCTTGAGAGAAACGCACATCCGACAACCGTTGGCCGTCGTGCTCGACCTTGTGATGCATGCCCAGCGTGGCCAGCCACTGATCCACTTCCGTTGCAGGCACATCGCCCCCCGTACCACGCAGCAGTCGGGAAAAGAGATGGAAATCGGTAAACACCGAAGAGAACAACTGCCGATAGGCGACCCGGTTGTCATCGCAGACCGGCACGTCGTCAACAAGGATATCGCCGCTGGCAGGCCGGTAGAGCCCTGTCAGCAGTCGGGCAAAGGTACTCTTGCCACTGCCATTGCCGCCCTGCACAAAAATCAGGTCGCCGCGATGAATCTCCAGATCCAGTGGCCCCACGGCAAAGCCGACGAGCCCATCCTGATCGGGGTATCGATAAGTAATGCCCTGCAACACCAGACGCTGAAAACCGGACAAGTCATCGCCTTCCGGGACAATCGCCTCACCGGCCTCCGCCAGCGCCAGCCCCGCCAGTTTTTTTAATGAGACTCGTGCAGCCAGCAGGGTCGGCAGTGCCGCCACCGCACCAATCAACGGTGTGCGCAGCAGCAGGATGGTGAGCGCAAAAATGGAGGCGGTATCCGCCGGTGCCCAACCCTGGCCCACCGCCAGAAAGAACAGCACACCAATCAGCCCCAGCATCAACACATTGGCCAGGTTGCCCGCGATACCATTGTGGATATCGGCACGGGTCACATTGTCGCGATAGGCCTCGGCATGACCATCAAACTCTTCATCAAAGAAACGGGCCGCACGATGACGATTCAGGGCCAGCTCCTTGCGGCCATCGATCATGGCCTGGTAATCCTGGTAAAGCCGGTCATCGCCTTCGCGTACCTGGCCAACGTGGAAATTGATTCGCCCTACCAGCCAGATTCCCATGCCCGCCGTGAGCAACAGCCAGCCCACCGTGACGCCGAACAAGCCTGGCGACAACCACGCCAGCCAGCCCAGCGCTGCCACGCTCAGGGCGCAGCCATACACCAGCTCGGGAAGATGCACGAACGCGATGGTGAGATTACGCACATCGGTACTCAGCGCGGCAAGCAGCGGTGCCCCACCGACTTTTTCCAGCTGTTCGATATCGGTGGCGAGAACACGGCGCACCAGATCCCGGCGCAGCCCGTAGACCATCCGGTGACCCAGCTTGTGCAGCGTGACCTGTGCGATCGTCGCCGCCGCGAGCAACGCCGCAAGCAAGCCGGAGAACTGCAGTAATACCAGCCCCAGATCCGCCTGCGCCGACAACATCCGCTGCCCGATAAAGGCCAGCACGGCCACGCTCAGCAAGGCGCTGAGCACACTGAAAACAACAACGGCAACGAATGCCGCCTTGCGCCCGGAGAACAACAATCCCAACAAGGTCATGTACCGTCCGCCTCCATGGACAATTGTAAGGGTCGTAAAGAGATGCGAAATGATATTAATTCTTGTTTATATATCAACCCCGAAAACGTGCGGCTTCTCTCGTTTCCTGATGCTTTCATCCAGTTTTCATAATGCGCATGCGCGCTTCTGTCAGGCCGATCTCCATCTGTAGTCATTGCCGGCAAGTGTCTTGCCCAATACCATTTCAGCACGCAACAGGACCCTTTGATGGATACACCACGCACCGAACGCGGCCTGAAACGCCGTCAGGCCTTGCTGGATGCGGCCACCGACATCTTCAGCACCGAAGGTTACACCGGCACGACCCTGGACATGATCATTGCCCGGGCGGGCGGCTCACGCCGCAGCCTGTACCAGTATTTTGGTGACAAAGACGGACTTTTCAGTGCGGTCATGCAACACCATGTCGGCACCATGATGGCGGAACTGGAAGCCACCGGTGTTGAACACCTTCCTGCCAGCGAGGGTTTGCACAGGCTGTCATCCACCTTTGTGAAGCTGATGCTTTCGCCACTCTATCTGGAGCTGTACCGCCAGCTGATTGGCCTTGCCCCCACCTTCCCCGCCCTGGCAGAACAGATTTACGAAGCCGGACCGACGCTTGTGCTGGAAAAACTCCACGACTACCTGCAATGGCTCGTAGATCGAGGAGAACTGCCATCCCATCGGCTTACTCGCCACACAGCCCGCCAATTTCTCGGCATGGTGAAAACCGATTTTCAGATATGTGCGCTACTAGCCCCACATAAACTCCCGGATGCCGATGCCATCGACGCCCATGTCCGCAATTGCATTACGGTTTTGTTGGACAACCGTTAAACCGTTCATTGGCACCGCCTGTCGCTCCGGTATACATTGTAGATATCTGTCACCCTGGCCTTGGGGGCTAAGATGGCGATTAGAAATGTGACAGGATTCACAATATGCGCAAATTATCACTGGTGCTTCTGGCGCTTTTTTTGCCCGTAGGTACCTGCCTTGCTGACGGCATGGAAGAGCTTTTCCTCAAGCAGGTCTATGCCAACGGCGGCAAGACGCTCTACTGTCAGGAAAGCTTTCGGCCCGGGGATCGTATCTCGGTAGAAGAGATCTATGATGAGCGCCGGCTTGCCCAGCATTTTGGTTGCCGCTCCAGCCGTTTGTGCGACAACAACCCGGAGTTTGCGGAAATCCGTCGTGACCGCCATAGCCTGTTCCCGGTTACCCGCAAGGCTGAGCTGGATCGTCGCCGCACCCTGTTCGGAGATTTGCCCGATACCACCGCTGCAGACAGCGAGTGTGGATACCGACAGTCTTTCCAGGTATTTCAGCCACCGCCACACGCCAAAGGGAACGTAGCCCGGGCCATGCTTTATCTTCATGAGCAGTACGACCTGCCGCTACTGGGCACTCTGGAAATGTACCAGCGTTGGAACCGGGAAGACCCGGTCGATGACGAAGAGCGCCGCCGCAACGGAGCCATTGCCGAGGTTCAGGGCAACCGCAATCCCTTTATTGATTCCCCGGACCGGGCCAACAGCATCAAGGGTTCGTCACCTCTGAACATGCAGTTTCCCTAAAAAGAAGCTTCACACATCACGCTGCAGGCAATACGCAAAGGCGACTCACTGCGTAGATTTGAGGGAATGGGTGTGATGGGGTCAGACGTCTGAGCAACCTGTTTTCCCGCCAATCCACGATGAGCCTAAAAAAAAACCGCACCCAAGGGTGCGGTTTTTATAGCGTGCAGCATGAAGCGGCTCTGTCAGAACAGGTCTTCGTCCAGGCTCATCATGGTGTCTGCACCCGTTTTCAGCTGGGCAAACAGGCCCTCTGCCTTGGGCAGCATGCGCTGGAAGTAGTACTTGCCGGTAATGCGCTTGGCTTTCACAAAGTCATCATCACGACCATCGGTTGCCGCCAGCATCTGCGCCCACAGCCAGGCGTAGATCACGTAACCGAAGATATCCAGATATTCCACGGCACCGGCACTGATCGCATCCGGGTTACCGCCGGCCTGGCTCAGCAGCTCATCGGTGGCGCGCTTGAGCAGCGCCAACGCGGCCTTCACCGGCTCCACGTACTCGGCCAGCTGGGCGTTAGAGGCATTGGCATCCACCCACGCCTGGGCATCTGCCAGGAATGCATCAACCGATTTGCCGCCATTGCGAGCGACTTTACGGCCAGCCAAATCCAGCGCCTGAATACCGTTGGTGCCCTCGTAGATCTGGGAAATACGGCAGTCACGTACGAACTGCTCCATACCCCACTCACGGATATAACCGTGGCCGCCGAAAACCTGCTGGCCAGTAATGGTGGTTTCCAGACCCCGGTCAGTGAAGAACGCCTTGGCAATCGGGGTCAGCAGCGCTACCCGGTCTTCAGCTTTCTTCTTGGTGTCCGCATCGTCGCTGAACTTGGACGCATCCAGCTGCATACCGACGTAAGCCGCCAGTGCGCGACCGCCCTCGTTGATGGCACGCATGTTCATCAGCATGCGACGCACATCACCGTGAACGATGATCGGATCCGCCGGCCCTTCCGGGTTCTTGGCACCGGTGGCGCTGCGGCCCTGCAGACGCTCGCGGGCATAATCCACGGCGCTCTGGTAGCTCACTTCACCCAGACCCAGGCCCTGCAGACCGATAGACAGGCGCTCGTAGTTCATCATGGTGAACATGCATGCCAGCCCCTGATTCGGCTCGCCGATGATCCAGCCTTTGGCACTATCGAAATTCATCACACAGGTCGCAGACCCCTTGATGCCCATCTTGTGTTCGATGGAGCCACAGGTCGCGCCATTGCGCTCACCGGGGTTGTTGTCCGCGTCCGGGAGGAATTTGGGCACCAGGAACAGGGAGATCCCCTTGGAGCCTGCCGGTGCGTCCGGCAGCTTGGCCAGCACCAGGTGGATATGGTTGCTGGTCAGGTCGTGCTCACCGCCGGTAATGAAGATCTTGGTACCGGTGATGTTGAAAGAACCGTCGTCGTTGGGCTCTGCCTTGGTACGACCAATACCCAGATCGGTACCGGAGTGCGGCTCGGTCAGGCACATGGTGCCGCTCCATTCACCGCTGTAGAGCTTCGGCAGGTATTGGGCTTTTAGCGCTTCAGAGGCATGGGCATCAATGGCCAGGCAAGCACCACTGGTCAGCGCCGGGTAGAGGGCAAAGGAAGAGTTGGCGCTGTGCATCATTTCTTCGAACAGCACCGCAAGAGATTTTGGCATGCCCTGGCCGCCGAATTCCGGGTTACCGGAGAACGCGGTCCAGCCATTTTCGGCAAAGGTCTTGAAGGCGGCCTTGAACCCTTCCGGGGTAGTCACATCCCCGTCGTTCCACTGACAACCCTGCTCATCGCCTTCACGGTTGAGGGGGAACAACAGACCTTCAGTCATTTTGCCCGCTTCTTCCAGAATGGCGTCGGACAGGTCGCGGGTTACCTCGGCGGTGGCCGGCATGGTTGCCCACTGCTCATCCGCTTTGAACACATCGTTGAGAACAAAACGCATGTCCTCGAGGGGCGCTTTATAGATCGCCATTTGCACATCTCCCGAAAATTGGCAGGGCGCAAATTTTAGGCAGCCAGACGCTTTGGTGACAGGCTTATTTGTGACCCACCGTTCATGCCGGCCCCAACACGCGATGACTGCAAAGTCACCGACCTAATCACGGGGTTCGGGCCGTTTCCATAACCATAGCAGGGTAATACAAAGCATCAGCGGCACCGCAATTTTTACCGCATTATGAGCGCCAGAGAGGGCAATCAGAATCACACTGATCAGCATCATGGTAGACGCCGCACACTTGGCGCGGCGTGACACTGCTCCCTGTTCCCTCCATTGACGGATGGACTGCCCATAGCGCGGGTGGTTCAGCAGCCAGGCTTCAAGCTCTGGCCAGCCACGGGTGCCGGCCCAGGCCGCCACCAGCAGGAACGGCACGGTCGGCAACCCCGGGATGATCACACCGATCATGCCCAGCGCCACAGACAATACCGCTACCGATCGCCACCAAAGAATCCGAACCATTGCCCTGCCCTTCCAAGACTCCTGTCCAGCATGCCGGAAACCGCGCGGGGAAGAAATCACCCCGCACAACGACTTGACCGGTCCTGATGGAGAACCGTCAGTCGATTTCCATCTCCATCAAGGCTTCCTCGTCCATGGACAGGGCATCGCCTTCTGGCGCCGGGTGCAGTTGGTCCAGCAGGGCTTTTACCTCTGTCACTGTCATTGCCTGACCATTGATCAACAGCGTTTCGCCGCGGGCATTGATATCCCCGCGCCAGCGCTCGCCCTCATGGAGAATCAGACCTTGTTCCTCATAGGCATGCAGTGTCTCTACCAGAGGGGGCGGAATCACGGCATCAGCCACGTCCAGATGCACCGTCATATCCAGCATGGCATTTAGCTGCTGTTCATCCAGCAACATGAACTCCTGGAACGGCAGATTCTTGCCTTCCAGGCCCAGATAACGGGCCTTGCTGTCGAAAGAGAACTGACGCTTGCCGTCCAGATCCGCCAGCATTTTCATGCTTATGGTGCTATCACCGGGCTTTAGGAGCTTTTCACTGAGCACACTCATCATGTCATCCATCAGCGACTGCAGGCGGTCGATTTGCTGGTTGATATCCCCTGAGCCTTCGCCACTCATGGCCGACAGGGCCATGGCCGTCTGCACCTCATCCAGTTCCCGGCTGATGCGGTTCAGCCGCACCAGGGCGGCCTTGTCGATGCCCTCGAAATCCATGCCGATATAGGCGCTATCCATGGGTACGGGTAACAGCGGTGCCTGCATATTGTCCAGCCAGATGCCGGTGCTTCCGTTCAGCACCGCGCCCTTGTCCTGACTGTTGGCCTGCAAGATGGCATCAAACGCCAGCAGGGTCAGTTCATTCTGAACATAGCGAAAGCCTTTACTGGTGAAGTTCGCGTTGGTCAACGGGACTTCGTCGTCCAACATGGCCACCACATCCATGGAGCCGGTGAGAGAGTCCAGCGACACCGTGCCCTTGGGAGTTTCCGTGTGAAACCCTTTCACGGTGAAATAGCTGTTCAGCGGATAAGGACTGGCGGAAGGTCGAACCATATCGACCGTAAACTGCTTGAGCTGCAGGTTCCCCATGGGGGACTCTACATCCACTGGCGGAATTTCCAGTGTCGCCGCAAGACTGCCATCAAAACCATAGTAGCTTTTGCCTTCCAGCGGGGAGCGCCCCTTGAAGATCTCATCCAGCATGGCTTTGCCTTGCGGAGGCAAGGTCGACGTATCAAACGCATCACGGGTTGCCGCGAGTCCCAGCGAGACACCATCCTCCGACAGAATCAATGGACCATGGAAAATGGTGCTGGTCATGCACAATGCTCCCGCCAGATCCATGCCGCCCGCCATGGCCGCCAGGTCGCCCTGGATCACCAGGCAGGTATCCGCCTGCGACGAAAACAGGCCACGATCGTAACGCACCACATCCAGCACGATGTCATCACGGCCTGGCAGTAATTCCAGATTGGCCACTTCACTGCGCACCAGTTCTTCTGCGCGCATCCCCACATACCAGGTGGCCCCCAGCCACCCCAGAACCAGCACCAACACCAGTGCCAACAGACCTTTCATGGGCATTCCCCTCTTCCATGTACCCGATCATTTTTTGTGAGCGGTCACTATAGCGGAATTAATGGCATATGGCTTTGGGGCAGGGTTGGCGAGCCCCCAAACCTATTGGCAGCCAGCATGTCTGGTTTGCCTTTCATCCGCGAATAGCCACAAAAAAGCCCGCCATAAAGGCGGGCTTTTTCAGGTCGAAGCGCCGTCAGGATCAGAATGCAAAGTGCTCGGCATCCAGGTCCATCATGCAGTCCAGACCACCTTCAATAGCACCCTTGTGACCGGCAACGCGCGGCAGGATACGCTTGAAGTAGAAGCGGGCGGTGCTGATCTTGGCCTTGTAGAAGTCCTCATCACCGGCGCCAGCTTCCAGTTTGGCGTGGGCCACAGAGGCCATACGCGCCCACAGGTAGGCCAAGGTCACGTAACCGGAGTACATCAGGTAATCCACAGACGCGGCACCCACGTAATCCGGGTTCTGCATAGCCTGCATACCGATGGCCTGGGTCAGCTCACCCCATTCCTTGTTATAGCCGGCCAGCGGCTCAAGGAATTCTTTCATGTCGGCATTGTCGGCGTTGGCTTCACAGAACTTGTGCACGATCTTGGTGAAGTTACGCAGGGCCTGACCCTGGGTCATCATCACCTTGCGGCCCAGCAGATCCAGCGCCTGAATACCGGTGGTGCCTTCGTACAAAGTGGAGATGCGGGCATCACGTACGTTCTGCTCCATGCCCCACTCGCGGATAAACCCATGACCACCGTAGATCTGTACACCATGGTTGGCCGCTTCCAGACCGGCTTCGGTAATGAAAGCCTTGGCGATCGGCGTCAGCAGTGCCATCAGGTCGTCGGCTTCCTTACGCTCGGCTTCGTCCTTGGCCAGTTTCACCTTGTCACCCAGCTGGGAGCACAGGTAAACCAGCGCACGTCCGCCTTCAGCGAAAGACTTGGCTGTCAGCAGCATACGACGCACATCCGGGTGAACGATGATCGGATCCGCCGGACCTTCCGGGTTTTTCGGACCGGACAGGCTACGCATGGCCAGACGGTCCTTGGCGTAGGTCAGACCACCCTGGAAGCCCAGTTCAGCGTGCGCCACGCCCTGGATGGCGGTACCCAGACGGGCGAAGTTCATGAAGGTGAACATGCAGTTCAAACCTTTGTTCTCCGGACCGATCAGGTAGCCTTTGGCACCATCAAAGTTCATCACACAGGTCGCAGAGGCCTTGATGCCCATCTTGTGCTCGATGGAGCCACAGGTCACCGCGTTACGCTCGCCCACGCCGCCACTGCCGTCGGTCATAAACTTGGGAACGATGAACAGGGAGATACCCTTGGTACCCGCAGGCGCACCCGGCAGACGCGCCAGCACGATATGGATAATGTTCTCGGCCATGTCGTGCTCACCGGCAGAGATGAAGATCTTGGTGCCGGTGATGCTGTAAGAGCCATCAGCGTTAGGCTCGGCCTTCGATTTGAGAATACCTAGGTCAGAACCACAATGCGGCTCGGTCAGACACATGGTGCCGGTCCACTCACCGCTGATCAGCTTGGGCAAGTAGGCATTCTTCTGCTCGTCGGTGCCGTGCTCTTCCACGGTAGCGATGGCACCGTGGGACAGACCCGGGTACATGCTCCAGGACCAGTTCGCGGAACCGGTCATTTCGGAGATGGCAATACCAGCAGAACCCGGCAGGCCCTGACCGCCAAACTCCACGTCGCCGCCCATGGCCGGCCAACCGCCTTCCACGTACTTGGCGTAGGCTTCCTTGAAGCCTTTCGGAGTGGTGACCACACCGTTGTCGAAGCCACAGCCTTCCTCGTCACCGGAACGGTTCAGGGGAGCCAGCTCGTTTTCGGAGAACTTGGCGCCTTCTTCCAGGAAAGCATTCAGCAGTTCGCTGTTTACATCTTCCAGACCCAGGCTGGCATAGTGGCCATCCAGATCCAGGACTTCATTCAGTACGAAGCGCATGTCGCGCAGGGGAGCCTTGTAATCCGGCATCTCACATCTCCCTAAAAGACACTATGAAAATGGGGCGGGCCTGAGGCTCGCCGAGCATTGATAATTTATTCGGAGGGTAATCTTAGGTCAGCGCTTTGCGGTGTCTCCAGCGCTATTTGTGACCCGCAAGTCAAACAAGCGTTTGAAACCATCGTTTGCTTTCTAAACCCTATGATTTCACTGGCATTTCTTTAAAATTCGTAAAAATACACACGGTGTTTCCACTATCACGGCAAAACGCGTTTCCCTTGCTATACTCGTCCGCAATCAATGAAGGAATCATGAACAATGATCGACCCCAACCTGCTCGATATTCTGGTTTGCCCGGTCAGCAAGGCACCGCTGATCTATGACGACAAGCTCGCCGAACTCAAGTGCAAGGCCAGTGGATTGGCTTACCCGGTACGCGATGGCATTCCTGTCATGCTGGAAGAACAGGCTCGAGCGCTCAATGACGACGAACTGAAAAGCCTCTAAATCCCACAGTCACTCTGGCAAGGACACTTCATGCGCAAGGCTTTCGCTTCTTCCTTCCTGCTGCTGAGCAGTACGCTTTACGCCGCAAACGATGTGCAGGCCGAGGGCTCCACTGCTGATCCTGACCTGCAGGCAGAGGTCCCCTCGGAATCAACCCCACCCAGCCAGATGAGCGAACAGCAGCAACTTAACGATTGTTTGCTACGCAGCGCCCAGACTGCCGATAACGCAGTAACGCTGAAAGAGGTCCGTAATTGGTGCACCAATGGCGACGAAGTCAAAAAGCGCAGTGTCCATGAAGATGCCCTGCGCGCGCGGCTGGCGCTGGAAAACACCACCCAGGGCAACCCGTTTGTGATTACCCCTCATCGGCGTAATTACCTGATGCCTTACAGCTACTGGTCCAACCGTCAATGGAATGACCCGGACAAGGACGACAGCGCGCTGGATCACACCGAAGTCAAGTTCCAACTCTCACTAAAAGCACCGATCAAGGAAAACCTTGTTGACGATGTCACCTTGTGGATGGCCTTCACCGGGACCTTTTTCTGGCAGGCCTATAACAAGGAAGAATCCGCCCCCTTCAGGGAAGCAAACTACGAGCCGGAAATCTTTATCACCAAACCGGTGAACTGGCAGTTTGGCCCTGTGGATTCCGAACTTCTGGCGCTGGGCATCGTGCACGAGTCCAATGGGCAAGATGTACCGGTTTCACGAAGCTGGAATCGCATTTTCCTGAACTATATCGCCAAGACCGGTGATTATTACTGGTCACTCAAACCCTGGTACCGGCTACCTGAAGACGAAAAAGATGACCCCACCGATCCCCGCGGTGATGACAATCCGGACATCGAAAAATACATGGGTAACTTCGAGCTGGAAGTCGCCAGACCGTTTGGCAACCATGTGGTGGAAATCATGGTTCGAAACAACCTGCGGTCTGACAACAAGGGGGCTGGCCGCCTGAACTATTCTTTCCCGTTGAGCAAGCGCTTCAAGGGCCTGGTACAGGTCTTCAGTGGATACGGGGATTCACTGATCAACTATGACAATTACGAAAATCGCTTCAGCGTGGGGATCCTGCTGACAGACTCGTTGTAGCCACCGGTCTGGATGTTACCCGAACCCGGGGCGAAGCCACGGTGGGAGCCAACCTGCTGACGAAGAAGTCCGCCCCTACGCCACATCGCTTGCAGGCAAGCTCCCACAGAGACCACCGGAACTGTGGGAGCGGTGGTTCCACCGCAACGATAAGATCGGGCGATGGCGGCCGATTCAGTTTAATACCAGATCGTGAATAGCAGACGGGTCACGGTGGCGTCGAAGCTGTACAACGGCTCCTGTCCTGGCAAGGTGGTTACACGAATGTCCCGGAAGTTGTTGTAGTCAAACTGGAACTGGTCCACCCACAGGTGCAGCCCTGCCCGGTTGAAGGTTTCCCTTTCTGCACGGTTGAATTGCACGCCAATCCCCACCCCAAACACCGTGGAATCGAAGTCGCTCAACTCCTTGTCCCGGGCCAGAAAATTCTGGGCATTCTGATAGGGGAAAAGATCCGAATAGAAATCGGCCTGGCCCTGATTGTAGCGTCGGTAACGGGTCTCCAGGGTCCAGCGCTGCCCCAGCGGCTGGATCAGCTTGACCTGCCAGCTTGTGGCGTCGATGCCCCATGAGTCGTCATACATCCGGTATTCGCCGTGCAGACCTGCCCGCCACGGCAAATAATAGGAAAGACCAATCGTGGTCGCTTCGCTGGTACGGGTGCGCGGATAACGTTCAGGCTCAAAACTGTAGCTCCCGGCACTGTTGAGATAGCGCACGGAGCGGTACGGATTATTCAGATAACCCTCATCCGTTATCAGCTCTGCCTTAACACTGGCTACCAGATCGCGGGTTAACACTTGCGACAACCCAATCCGGAAGTGGCGCCGCTCAGCCTCATCGGAAAACGTGTTGTCGCCAGAGCGAAACACTTCGTCCTTGCCCAGCGAATACCCCATCGTCAGTGTCGTGAGATCACCAAAAAAATCCTGGCTTAGATCAAAGTGTGCCGAGTTCGCCTCAAAGTCACTTTCTTTGCTGTTGCCGTAACTGAAAGAATAAATGGCTTTACCGCGAAGATAATCCAGCCCAACGCTTTTCTCTGTGCGCTTTTCTGTATAGGGACTGGCACTGGTCACCACATCGATTGACGCTGCAGACACCTCATCCACGTAATAGTTGGCACTGACCGCGACGGTATCGGCAAAGGACTTACGCACCAGCACAGACGGGCCTTCGATTTGCATACCGCCACCATCATACTGGTGACCAAGCAAATCGAAGCGGTCTTCCGGCAGCACTGCCGCTCGCACACAGAGCGGGACCGCCAGCAGCAAAATCCATCCTGCCCGCATCAGTTGCACCCGCAACCTCCCCCTGCGCTTCCTTCAGCACCACGCATGGCTTCCCGTGCCTGATGGACGTGATTCATATAACTCTCCGCAACGGGGTGCCCCGCCGCGTTCATCACAGGGTCCGCCAGTCGGGATCGTTCGTAGGGTTTAACCCAGGGTTTGATGGAGCACCCTGCCTGAAGAAACATGACCAGCAACAAAAGAGCGATGCGAGTGGTCATTCCAGCACCAGAGCCTTCACCTGGTCTTCGTATTTATCCATGTAACCATCCTTGTAGCCCCGGTGGTGATGACGCACCACGCCGTTGCGGTCAATCAGCACCGTGGTGGGCATGGCGTCCACCCCATAGGACTCACTGGTCAGATTATCGGGATCAAACAGAATCGGAAAAGTGACCGGCACTTTGTCGAGCAGTTTCAGCGCCTGGCTACGGTCTTCATCCAGATTCACACCCAAAATGGTGAAGCCATAGTCCCGGTATTCACGGTACAGGTTGTCCAGTAGCGGCATTTCCGTCCGGCATGGGCCACACCAGGACGCCCAAAAATTCACAAGCACCACAGTACCGCG
Source organism: Alcanivorax sp. MD8A (assembly GCF_002888555.1). Classification (NCBI taxonomy): domain Bacteria; kingdom Pseudomonadati; phylum Pseudomonadota; class Gammaproteobacteria; order Oceanospirillales; family Alcanivoracaceae; genus Alcanivorax; species Alcanivorax sp. MD8A. The sequence continues at coordinate 18,944 of NZ_AQOQ01000018.1, forward strand.
CAGTTCATTCAGCTTGATGTTAGGCCCTTGAAGGGACTCGAGGGTAAACCCTGCCGCGGGCTTACCCTCTTCAGCGGCTATCGCCGGACCACCCAATGCCAGTCCAGCGACCAATACAGCGATAAGAAATCGTTTCATCTGAGCTCCCCCGATTATTGTTCTTCAGAAATACAGACTGACGCCTGCAGTCATTTCCAGGTTATGGGTCGTCTTGTCCTCACCCAGCACATCCAGAGTAAAAACATGGTCCTTCATGTCCAGTCGCACCGCGGTAAAATCATTGATCAACAAGCGGTAACCGACACCAGCGCTGATCGTGAAATACTCATCTCCAGCGAACTCGGTCATGCCCGCTCCACCCAGCAGGAACAGGGAATTATTGAATACCTTGTTCTGGGTCAGAAAGGCTTCACCTGGCAGCAGGTTGTAGCCAATGGCGGCCTGATAGTAGGTATATTCACGCTCTTCATCGGTCAGCAGCTGCACGCCGGCATTCAGGGTCTCGAAGCTGGTTTCATCCCCTTTGGCACGCCCCAGCAAGGCTTCGAAGAAAACATCTTCAGACAGGTGATAATCAAAACGCACACCGATCACGGGCTGGGTACCGAAGTCCTCGATGGAAATCAGACCGGCATAGATGCCAGCTTCAAAGTTTTCCGTATCAATGTCTGCTTCCTGAATACGGCGTCGCTCGATACGTGGATCCAGCACCGACTCCGGGCTCGCCTCACGTACCACTTTTTCACTGCCGTCCGACTCTTCGGCCATCACCGCACCTGGCATCAGCCAGATCAGGATCAGAACAAGACGGAGAAACCTAGTTTCCATTCTTCAAGATTCCGGTTGTCGTTTTCTTCGGTGAATAACACATAGCTGCGATATTCACCCCGCATCACAAAACCTCTGGCCAGATACAGGTTCAGCCCAAGCCCGCCAAAGGCATAATTTTCCTTACGGTTTTCTGGCTGCACCAGGGTCGCCCGCGGCTCGATAATGGCCCCGCCAGTCCCCAACGCCACATAGGGCGACAGGCGCCATTGCGGAAACAGCTGGTGCTGAAGATTCAAGTCGATGAGGGTGTTGTTGGAAAAAGCGCCGGTGGCCTGGGAATACATCACCTCACCAGTCAGATTTTCGGTAAACCGGTAACCCAGTGCGACCCCAAGGGACGTGGCACCATCCAGCTCCCCGACCAGAACAGAGGCATGCCAGTGCCCGCCCTGAAACACCTCATGTCCCAGATTTTCCATCTCAGGCGACTCACCGGTGCCATCCAGGGTTGCAGCCAACGCAGTACGAGGTACCCAGCCAACACGGCCTCGCGCCGTGGTCACTTTCAACCAGCCCGCGCGCATATACAGAATGGTCAGGGGGGCGTCCCGCTCGACCACATGGAAAACGGGGTAGCCACGACCAGGGCCTGTGTGGACCTCCACATAAGGGTCCGACACCTTCACCTGAAACGAGTCATACTGTCGCTCAAAGGTATCTTCAGACTCGGGCTCGGCTGCTGGCAGCACAGCCGCCAGCCCCAAAGCCAAAAGGATCACTACAAGGCGCAACGGGTGCGTCTCCCCTTTTCTGTTCAAAAATCAGCCCACGGCTGCATCAATTTTCCGGCACCCGGAAAGGATCGTTATAAAGCTGAGCCCCGATATCGATCCACTCGGCAAGTAAACGCAGTTCCTGGGGACTCAACCAACCTTCATGCGCCCCCTCAGCAGCAAATGTATCAAAGAAACGGGCCGAATTACGTGCCTGTCCCGCACGAATGGATGCCGCAACCGGTACCCGCTGGGTTACAGGGACAGGATTGCCATCCCCATCCCGAACCAGCTCACCGTCTTCATCCGTTTGATACACAATATTCCCTTCACCGTCGAAGACAATGACCATTCGGTCTATTAATGCACCATCCTGCAATTCCAGTTCGTTGTCGTTGAACAACAGCTCACGGTAACTCATCAGCTGATCCGTCTGGTCCGGAGAGGGCTCTCCGGTCAGTTCCAGCTGTCCTGGAGGGACCTGCAAGGCATTCATGCTATCGCGGCGGCTATGACAAGCCGAACAGGTCACGTCCTGCATGGCTCCTTCCACTTCCGCCGTTCTCGGCAAGTCCCAAAGCGGCTGAATATGGTCTTCATAATGGATAATCGCCCGGCAACCGGGTACCCAGGCAGTCTGGCACTCCGCTGTCACCGGCGCTGGCGTTTCCAGATCATCATAGGACAGCAGCAACTCCGAATCCGGCTCCGGCGCCGGATTCGTCCAGGCGTCAAAGGCCCTCAGGTCGACAGAAGGCACCGTACGCTCGGGATACAGGCGCGTTAAGGCCTGCGCCATAGTTTCACCCGCATCCGCAAAACCCACCACATCAGATCGGGTGTTTGGGAAGGGCTGCCCGGTAAAGGGTGCACCATCGTTAATGGACGGAGCCATGCCGTCTACCCGACCATGCGGAAGCGGGCTGTTGTTACGGTGACAACCCTGACATTTCAGCTCTTCACCCGGACGCAAGGTAATCCAGGCTCCATGGCGGGAATACACCGACTTGCCCTCGGCATCCACCAGCTGCAAGCCCAACGGGGCATCCGCCGGGACTTGAACACGCACAGAGCCATCCGGCTCTACCGGGATATAACCCACAATTTCCCGCATCCCGAAGTTCGCCGCACGACCAAACTGGGCACCGCTGATATCGCGCACATCGTCATCGGGAATCAGGACCCCTTTGGTGATACGCAGGAAGCGCACCCCATGCTGCTCCGGAGTGACCAGAGCAGGGTCGCGGTAGTCGGCAATATTGTTGATGCCGGGGATCCCGGCACCAAAGGTAGAGAAACTACCATCCAGATCATGAACGCTGCGGATATCCAACATTGCCATGCTGTCTTCGGCCAGCGCCTCATCGCGCTCCGGCAACACCGCCAACCCCGGCAGAACCTGCGGGGTTGCCACCGCCAGCTCAGTGACCCATAGACCATCACGGGGATTCACCACCGGGCGCTGGGTCCCCTCTGCCGGGTCAAGCACCCAAAGCCCGAAAGCCGGTGGCGCAGATGGCAGCCCCTGGGAGAGGTATTGGTCTGTACAGGGACGAAGGGTATCCCCTTCCAGCAAACGGCAGGGAGACCAGGCCATCAGGTAGCGACCGGTTCCATCCCCCAGGCTAATCACATCGGCAATACGACCACTGGTCACCTCAGGAGAAAGGCTGGTCACCGGGATTGGCAATGTCTGCTCCGGCTGAGCACCAATCACGCCGTGCAGCGGCGTGTCCTCATTCACAAACCGATTTACATCAATGGCGACCGCTGCCAGCGAATTCCCCGCCTGCATTTCGCGCAACCGTATGGCGGTCAATACCCGGCCATCCCCCATGATCGCCATCGGCAGGAAATGGCGGTCTTCTTCGTCTTCACGGTCATGGCTGTTGGCCCCGTAAAGCGGCGTCAGCGCTGTCCCGTCCGGGTTGACCCGGTAGAGGTCAAAGCGATCCTCATTATCCTTGTTGTCCCAGCGCTGGAAGACAATACGTCCATCCGCTGCCACCAACGGAGCCACGTCATGACTCATATTAAAGGTAATCTGCTCGATATCTGCGCCATCGGCCCCCATCACATGAAGCGCGAAGGCATAGGTATCCCGGCCTTCTTCCAGGGGCGCAAACTGCGGTTTGCCTTCATCAAGGAGCCGCGCCCGGGCCTGGCGCTGGCGGGTTGAGGCAAAAACGATACGCCCATCTGGCAGGTAGGCGGGGTAACGGTCCTGCCCCTGCTCAGCGAGCAAATTGCTACTGATCAGGCGTCTGGCGCGGGCGTTTGCGAAATCATATTCCCACAGGTTCCAGGTGGGCTGTTCGTCCTCATCCGCATCTTCGATTTCCGGAGCCCGTGCCGAAAACAGCAGCCGGGTGCCATCAGGGCTGACCACCAAATCACGGATATCATGCCCCGCCCCCAGCAACGCCGTGGTGACATCCCGGGATGCCGCCCCACTGGACAATCCATCACGCACCATTAGCCTTGCCCCGGCCATAAAACCGGCCGGCGCTTCCAGACTGTCACGGTCATCCATCTCCATGCCCGCCACTGGCGTTGTACGCTCTACGTACGCCACCGGAATGTCGGTCACAGTCGGATCCTGACCCTGTTCTCCCCCGTCGACACCCCCGCAGCCACTGACCCCCGTCAGCACCCACAGAAGCACGGACAACCTTGTTATTTTCACCCGCTCATCCGTCTTTCTTAGTTTTACGTCAGTATCGCGAACTTATTCTTAGTTTTCTGGGGCCCATTTCACAGAGCCTGATGCAGAATGTCATAGAGAATAACACTGGGATACGGGAATTCTGTTGAATGGTAGTAACGATCAGCTACCGTGCTTCAGCAGAGAATGACAACAACAGAGGATGCATCCGATGAGACGCACCCGGGGGATCGTGCTAGCCACGATGGCCTTGCTGCTCAGCACGCAGGGCCTGGCCAGCAGCCGCGATCAGGCACAACGCATACATAACCGGCTGGCAGGGGTGCCAGCTGACGCCAGTACACTGGATACCATGGCCAACATGATTGACGGCGCCGGCGGCCCCCAGGCTGCTGCGGAATTGGCCATGGAGCATCCAGCGTTCTACAACGTCACCCTCAAACAATTTGCGACGCCCTGGACCAACGAGGCCCAGGATGTGTTTGTGCCGCTGAACGACTACACCGCCACCGTGATCGGCGCCATTCGTGACGATGTGGACTTCCGCCGTATCCTCTACGCGGATCTTCTCTATGTGGGCAACGCCAGCCCTGCTGCTGCTGCCGACAGCAACGCCCACTACCGTAACCTGGAAAACCAGCACGCTGATCTCAAAGAGGTCCTGCAGCCCAGCAGCCAGGTCAGCCAGTACGGCACACCTTCAGAAGCGGTCGCCGGGGTACTGACCAGCCGGGCGGCAGCCCAGGCGTTCTTCTATGCTGGCACCAACCGGGCCATGTTCCGGTTTACCCTGATGAACCATATGTGCAGGGACCTGGAACAGGTCAAGGACGTCAGCCGCCCCTCTGACCGTATTCGTCAGGATGTCAGCCGCAGCCCCGGCGGTGACAGCCGGATCTTCCGCAACAACTGCATCGGTTGCCACAGCGGCATGGACCCTATGGCCCAGGCCTTTGCCTATTACGACTGGCAAGGCGAACAGGAAGGGGACGGTGGCCGCATGCTCTACAACACCAGCAGCGACGCAGACACCGGCACCCGGGTGCAGGGCAAGTATCTGATCAACAGCAACAATTTCCCCTGGGGTTACATCACCCCTGACGACAGCTGGGACAACTACTGGCGTGAAGGCCCCAACGCCAATCTGGGCTGGGATGCCTCTGGCGAGGGCCACGGTAATGGCGCCGCCAGTCTGGGGCGCGAACTGGCCCACAGCGAGACATTTGCCACCTGCCAGGCAGAAAAAGTGTTCGAAGCCGTCTGTCTGCGCAAACCCGCAGACAGTGCCGATACCCAGCAGCTTGCCACCATGACGGCGGCCTTCAAAAACAACAATTACCGCATGAAGACACTGTTTGGCGATGCGGCCGTTTACTGCATGGGGGACTAAGGCGATGCGACACTGGATACTCACCGCCGCCGCGCTTGGCGCCCTGTCACTGCTGTCTGCCTGTGGCGGCAGCGGCAGTGGCGCAGCCACTCAGCCCAACGTCAACACGGGCGGCAACAATGACAATGTGAACTACACCGGCCCTGCACCGCGCAGCTCAGATGTTTCAGCGTTCAAGATCTATATCTGGAACAACCTGGTCGATGAACAGCGCTGCGGCGCCTGTCACCGGGACCAGCAACCGGCATTTGTGCAGACCGGCGACATCAACGCCGCCTATGCTGCCGCCAACCCGCTGATCAACCTGAACCAGCCTTCTGCCTCCCGCATGGTGCAAAAAGTGGCCGGCGGCCATAACTGCTGGGAAAACGACCCGCAGTACTGCGCTGACCAGATCAGCACCTGGATCAGCGCCTGGGCGGGACAATCGCTGGGACTGGGAGGTGGAACCACCGAGCTGAACACACCTCCCATCAAGGAACCCGGCAACAGCAAGAACTTCCCTGCTGACGCGAGCCTGTTCGAGACCACCGTATACCCGTTGCTCAACGATTACTGCAGCGAGTGTCATCAGAGCGACGCGGGCACCCCACAGGGGCCTTATCTGGCATCCGATGATGTCAACGAAGCCTACAGTGCCGCACAAAGCAAGATCGACCTGAATCAGCCCGAACTCAGCCGGCTGGTCGAGCGTCTTGGTGAAGACAGCCATAACTGCTGGTCCGACTGCGATAGCGACGCCCAGGAGATGGAGGACGCTATCCGGGCCATGGCCGACGGCATCACCGCCACCGCACCTGACAGCGATCTGGTGCTCAGCAAGGCACTCAATGTCGGCGATGGCACTCTGGCCGCCGGTGGCGGACGCTACGAAAGCAATGTCATTGCCCGCTACGAGTTCAAAACCGGCGAAGGCACCACCGCCTACGACAGCTCCGGTGTCGACCCGGCCCTGCACTTGCAACTCAGTGGCGATGTCACCTGGGAAGGCGGCTGGGGGATTCGCCTGAACGGCAATGTTGCCAAAGCCCAGGGCAGTACAGCGGCCAGCAGCAAGCTCAACGACCTGATTACCGCCACCGGCGAGTTGACCCTGGAAGCCTGGCTGGTACCGGCCAGCACCGGCCAGGACAACGCCCATATCATCAGTTATTCCGCAGGTCCGGATGCGCGCAACCTGACTCTGGCACAGAGCACCAGCAACTATCTGGCCTATCAGCGGATCGGAGAAGCCACCGACGCCAACGGCGAGCCCGTGCTGGCCACCGACGATGACCCACTTCAGGCCAGCCTGCAGCATGTCGCCCTGACCTTCGACCCCATCAATGGTCGCCAGCTGTACATCAATGGCGAACGTAACGAGGCCATGGACCCGGCAACCCCCGGCCTGCTCAGTACCTGGGACGACACCTTCGCCCTGGTACTGGGCAACGAGGCTTCCAGCGACCGGCCCTGGGAAGGCGTGATCCGTTTTGCCGCGATCCATAACCGCGCTCTGAATGCCGAACAGATACAAACCAACTTTGCCGCCGGTGTCGGCGAACGCTATTTCCTGCCGTTCTACATTGGCCATCTGATCGACCAGCCGGGGGCCTATCTGGTCTTCGAGGTATCCCGCTTCGATAACTACAGCTATCTGTTTGCTGCGCCCTACTTCATCAACCTGCAGCAGGATATCGTCGAAGACGAAGCACCACTTGAGGGACTGCGCATCGGCATTAACGGACGTGTCCCTGGCGTTGCCCAGTCTTTTGCCACCCTGGACACCCTGATAGGCGGCGACGGCTACAGTGAACAGGGCGAAAACCTGTCACGGCTTGGCACCTTGCTGCCAGTGGAACAAGGACAGGATAACGATGAGTTTTTCCTTACCTTTGAGCGGCTGGGCCAACATACCAACGTCTACACCGAGCCCGCCCCGTTGCCACTGATGCCAAACACCTACGGCGAGCAACCCTCTATCGGCCTGCGAGATTTTGCCGAGGTCAATGCCACCATGAGTCAGCTCACCGGGGTTCCCCAAGGGCATGGAGAGGTGCCGGATACCTATCAACGACTGCGCACCCAGCTCCCCACCGAAGAAAATATCGAGGCCTTCCTGACAGCCCACCAAATCGGTGTGGCACAGCTGGCCATCGAATACTGCAACGCGCTGGTGGAAGCCGAGCGCAACGGCGACAGCAGCATTCCTGCGCTGTTCGTGGGCATGAATTACAACGCCCGCGTGGAAACCATCACCCAGCAGCAATGGCGTGACCGGGTAATCTCCCCCCTGTTTGACCGCATGGTGGGGCTGGACCTGAATCACCAGCCATCGCGTAACGCCGTCGAAGGCGAGCTGGAAGACCTGCTGTTCACTACCAACCTGACCCAGTGTAGTGGCGACGATGCGACGTGCCAGGAACGCACCGCAACCGCCACAAAGGCCGCCTGCGCAGCCATGCTGGGCAGTGCCACCATGCTGGTGCAATAAGAAGGGGACGAGAGATGATACGACGCCATTTTTTCAAGAAACGTCAGCAACCCCTGCACCCGGATGCGCCCCTGCTGAATCTCGGCCACGGCAAACCGGTCAGCCGCCGGGACATGCTCGGCCGCGGGCTGGTCAGTGGCGCCGCCTTCGGCACCGTCGGGCTATTCGGTCTGTTCAGTAACCCCCGCGAGGCCATGGCGCTCAGTGGTGGACTGGAAGCCATGAAGGAAACCTGCGGCATCGCCGCGGCGGGCGCAGGCAAGATTCCCTTTATCTGTTTTGATCTGGCCGGTGGTGCCAACATTGCCGGCTCCAATGTGTTGGTAGGGGGTCAGGGCGGCCAGGAAGATTTTCTCAGCAGTGGCGGCTACTCCAAGCTGGGCCTGCCCGGAAGCATGGCACCCAACAACGATCCCGGTGTGGTCAATCGTGAGCTCGGCCTCGCCTTTCACAGCGATTCGCCGTTCCTGCAGGGCATCATGGAAAAAGCCGCTGCCGCCGCCCCCGCCATCAATGGCTGCGTGATCCCCGCCCGCTCGGAAAACGACACCGCCAACAATCCGCACAACCCCATGTACGGCATTTTCACCGCTGGCGCCGACGGGGAGCTGATGTCCCTGATCGGCTCCAGCAGCTCGGTGTCCGGCGGTAATTCCATGGCGCCGGACGGCTCGATCATCGCCTCCGCTCGTCCCACCAAGGTAGACCGGGCCACCGATGTGACCGGTCTGGTCGATACCGGAAAACTGGTGGGCCTGCTGGACCAGGCCGACGCGGTGTCGGTCATGGAAAGCATCGCCCGCATCAGCCACCGCCGCATCGACCAACTCGACAGCGGCCTCAACGACAGCAACCGCCGCGCCAACCTTGAAGACCTGCTGCGCTGTGGTTATGTGGAAGCCGCCGACATTACCGAACGCTTTGGCGATCCGGCCGAGCTGGACATTGAGCAGGATCTGGACATCCTTGCCATCTTCAACGAGGACGAGCTGCGGGACCGGGAATTCCAGAAAACCGCCTCCATCATGAAGCTGGTGGTTAACGGCTACGCCGGGGCAGGCTGCATCTCAATGGGCGGCTTTGATTATCATACCGGCGAGCGAGGTACCGGTGAGCAGCGCGACCTGCGTGCTGGCCGCTGCATGGGCGCCTGCCTGGAATATGCGCGCCGCAAGGGCATGCCTCTGATGATGTATGTGTTCAGTGACGGCTCCGTATCCAGCAATGGTCGCATTGATGATTCCGTGCAAGGACGCGGCAAAGGAGAATGGACCGGCGATAATTCCTCTACCGCCGCGTCATTCATTTTGGTCTACAACCCCAACGGGGCTCGCCCCGCACTGAACAACGATCAGCAGCAAATCGGCTGGATGCGATCGGATGCCTCGGTGGAAACCGCGGGTAGCCCTGCTGCCAACAACGTTAACCTGCTGGCCGAAGTGGTGTGGCTCAATTACCTGGCCCTGCATGGTGAGCAGGGGCAATTTGCCAGCAGGTTCCCCAACCACAGCCTGGGAAATGCCGCCTCCATGGACCGGCTTACCGCCTTTGAACCCATCGTCAATGGTACCATCTAGCCAGACCACTGCCGGCAGCAAGCGAAGGCATCGGAGCCCTTCCTGGTTGCCGGCCATTCGACCGTCTCTCTGACACTGCAAAGGTGACAACCGCCATGCGCTTTCGCCTCACTGCCCGCCTGCTGGTGGGCAGCCTTCTTGTGGCTTTATGCTCGCCCGTTTTTGCCCAGTGGCAACAACACCAATGGGACGTCATGGGCACCCGCGCCAGTGTAACCCTGTGGTCTACCGCTCCCGCTGCACCGGTGTTCCGAAAACTGGAAAAAGAAATGGCACGGCTAAATCAGCTGCTGTCCCCCTGGGTGGAAGACAGCGAACTGGCTCGACTCAACCGCAAGGCCGCCAGCGAGCCACAGACCATCAGTGACGAGTTTTATCAACTGCTGGAGCGCTCCGCGCATTATTACCAGCTCACCGATGGCGCCTTCGACATTACCTTTGCCAGCGCAGGCCACCTGTACGATTACCGGGAAGGCAAGGCGCCGGATGAACAAACCCTGCAACGCGCCACCCAGCATATCGGCGCTTCACGGATACAGTTGCAGGATAACCATCAAGTGCGCTTTACCGACCCGGGTACACGCATTGATCTGGGGGGCATTGCCAAGGGGTACGCCATCGACAGAGGGATTGCCTTGCTGAAAGCTGCCGGCATTGAACATGCCTGGCTGTCACTCGGCGGCGACAGTTATGTGCTGGGGGACCACCGCGGGCGCCCATGGGAAGTGGGCATACAGCATCCGCGCGACCGAAACGACATCGCCATGCGGCTACCCATTGCCGATATCGCCATGTCCACCTCGGGCGATTATCAGCGCTATTTCATTCAGGATGGCGAACGCATCCATCACATTCTCACGCCCCAGACAGGCAAGAGTGCCGGGGAACTGGTCAGCGTGACTGTGCTGTGCAACAACAGCATGGATGCCGACGCCCTGTCGACCAGCGTATTTGTATTGGGAAAAGAAAAGGGGCTTGCATTGATCAATCGACTGCCTGATACCTCTGCGATCCTCATCGACCAGCAAGGTAGGGTCAGCTACTCCAGTGACCTGACCGCCCCCCCCTAATCTCTGACACCTCATCGCGGGCCTGGAAAGCAGGCCCGGCGGGTAGTCGGCAATCAGGGCGCTGTTTGCGGCTGCACTTGCAGGGACTCAAGCCCTTGTCCCGGTGCGGGTGCGGGTGGCTTGCGGCGCTCACGCAAGGCTCGGTGATACAGATCGGCGAGCCCCTCATGGGCCGATGCAGAGAATCGTTTCAACCGCGCCCGGGTGGCCGTTACCTGCTCATAGGCCGAGGCCTGCAGCCCATACTGCTGGCGACGCATCAACATTTCTCCCCGCGTTTGCAAACTGGCAAGCACGGTCTCCAGTTCAGGGAGTTCACGCTGGAACACCTCAAGGCGGTCAACTCTGTTGGCCGCATAGAGCACACGGCTGCGCAACGTACGATTCTGCTCCAGCAGCGTCTCCACCTGTTTGAGTTCGCGCTCGCGATCCCATTGCCGCGGCACGATGTCTTCCTGCATTTCCCACAACAACAGCCCCTTGTAGAAATCCAGTTTCTCGACCATGTCCGGCCGCGCCTGCTCACCCCAGCGCCCGGTGCGTGCTCGGGCCTGCTCTTGCGCATCCCAGAGCCGCTGCTCCCGGTCCGTCGCAAAAGGCAGTGGATCCTGTGCCTCCACCGCCTCGCTGTAACGACGTTCCAGGCGCGTCATCCGGCCCTGAAAATCCTGGCCGGCAAGATCCTGCAGCAAGGCTTTTGCCTCTGGGCGCAAGGTATTGTGTTTGCGTTCATGGGCCTCCAGCATGGCGTACATGGCAGGCATCTTCTGCTGCCACAGGCTGAGCAGGTTACGCTGCCGCATCAGCTCATGGTATTGATTCCAGCCTTGCTGAAATTCTGCCGTGGCAAACCACTCATAGAAGGTCGGGAAACTGCTCACCCGCTGGGGCAGGAAGGCCGGCACCGGGTCCATGGCGGTGGACCAGCGCGGCGTACCCACCATCTCGGCAAACCACTCCCCACCGGCAATGTGCGCCTCGACCTGGACCAGATAAGTATCCAGTTTGTCGAAGCGATCCAGTGCTGTCTCGAACGCTTGTCTGGCCGCTTTCTGGTTGTTCTGCGATTCATACAGATACGGGATCGCGAGTTGCGCTTCCTGCACACTGGCTCGCTGAATCGAGCCCTGGTCCAGTTTCTGCAGTACCGGCAACGCCTTGCCCGGCTGGTTGGCCAGTAACAGGGCGCGGGCATACAGCAACAGGGAAATATCAGAGAACGGGCCTTCAAGGCGGGCATTGCTCAGCAGCTGTAGCGCACGCTCTTGCTGATCACTGCGCAGCATGTAGATGGCCAGGGCCAGCATGGCCTTGTCTTTGATGGCGTTGGTTTCCGGACTGCCGGGCGGCAGATTGGCCAACTTCCAGAGCCACTCCTGACCCAGTGAGGGATGCTCGCCGTTAATCCAGCTGATCGCCAGGTTATAGCGAAGATAGGCATTAAGCGGGTGGTTTTCCGAGAAGGCATCCAGCGACTCGGCTGCGTCTTCATATCGCCCCAGACGCATCAGGATCTTGGCGCGCAAGCTATAAAAGACTTCCTGCAAGGCCTCAGGCGGCTGCTCGCCCACTTGTTTTTCCAGGGTTTCCAGCGCTTGTGGGTATTTGCCTTGGCGATAAAACAGGCCGGCCAGATGAATCCAGGCACGTTGGGCCACCCCGTCACTGACCTGGGTATCAAGCAGCGAGCCAAAGACTTTCTCGGCGTCTTCCGGCATGCCGTAGGCGCTGTACATGGCCCCCAGCAGCACTTGCAGTTCCGGCTTGTGAATCTGCACTTCGCCGCGTTCCAGGGCCATCTGGGCACGGGTCAAGGCGGCGAAATACTCCCCCTGCAGGTAAAGGTAAGCCACCTCACCGTAGGCGGGCTCCTCTACCGCATGGGGCTCATCCAGTCGTGCCCAGGCGAGACTGCTGCACAACAGCAGCAGATAGACCACACCGCGCATTAGCGCCAGTCCCGGAAGCGGAAGCGGGGCTGCTGTTTGGCCTCATCGTCTTCAATATGTAGCTGGACAAAATGGCGGCCATGGGCCTTTTCGAACTGGCCGTTCACGCCACGACGAATTTCCCGGCCACTGGGACCGATACCGGTCACGAACGCCGTCAATTCATGCTCACCGTTCTTCACATTGGCCAGCGCCAACCGCTGCACCGCGCCGTTCATCAAGGCCCGAATTTCTTTTTCGGTATAAAGATGACTGGCCAGCACTTCGCCATCCAGCTCCAGCGTAATGCTGCCCGGCTGGAAGAAGTGCCCCACATCCAGTGATACATAAATCCCAACCTGGGTGTCCGCCGGGAACAACAACTCTTCTTCCAGCAATAGCAGGCGTTTGTTGACTTCCAGTACATCCCGTTTGAAATCTGCCAGATCCTTGTCCAGCTCGCCCCCATGCAACTGGCCCATCACCAGCAACAGCAGCATCACAACTACGCGGCGCATCGTTCCCCCGAATTCAGGCTTTCAATGGTTTTTCAGCAATCTAGCACAGACTCTGCGCCATGACTGTCGGCATTGTCTCATCCCACGGTTACAGCCGATGTCAATTTTCCACCAATACCGTCAACCGAGCGGATACAAATTTCTCACAGATGGCCCTTGCCATGCTTCCCCCATGAGGACCATTATCAAGGGGTCGGCTGTGCCGACACCGTGCCGGCGGCCCGGCCAGGATGCCGCGCCATGCGCGCCCCCTTGGGGCGCGGTGGCGTGGCGGGAGGCCGGGCCGTCCGGCATGCACTTGTTCCGCCCCTCTCTCCAGCGGGTTCCACTGGCGCGCCCCAGACCAACTGCGTTTCGCCTCTCGCTTTTCGCGATGAACCTTTGTCCGTATTCTAGTGAGTCTCTGAGCCTTACCGCACACCCTCACGAAATGGATTCCCAATGAAAGCACGCGTTTCTGCCTGGCTTCTGGCCACCGCCCTGCTACTGTCCGGCTGCCATACCCTTGGCCAGCTTGAAGCCCCGGAAGTCAGTGTCACTGGCATCAACCTGAACAGCTTCACCCTGTTCGAGCAGGAGTGGGGGCTCACCCTGAGAGCGCGCAACCCCAATGACCGGGAACTGACACTGAAAAGCCTGGATTACGAAATCTATGTGAACGGCGAAAAATTTGCCCGCGGCCTGACCGGGGACACCGTCACCCTCCCTGCCATGGGCGATGCCAAGGTGACGACCACTATCACCACCAGCCTGATGAGCAGCCTGCAGCAATTGCAAAAGATCCAGCAGCAACAGGGTGAACCACTCAAATACCGTCTAGTGGGCAAGGCCCGGGTGGCCGGTGTTCCCATCCCCCTGGCCTTCGACAAGGAAGGGGAAATGCAACTGCCGAAGATGCCCTGAGAGGCCGCTTCAGCCCGCGACTCGGCCACGCCGATAGCGGGCAGGGGTCTGGCCAGTCCAGCGCCGAAAAGCGTGAATGAAGTTGGACAGCTCCGAGTACCCCAGCCTTTCGCTGATTTCTTCCAGAGTCAGAATGCCCAGCGTCAGCCACTGCTCTGCCAACATCCGTCGCACCTCATCAAGCAGTTCCTGATATCCGGTTCCCTCCCGGTTGAGATGGCGTCGCAGGGTACGGGGACTCATGTGCAGCTCCTCAGCCAGTGTTTCCAGAGAAGGAAAGTGGCCCGGCTGCTGCAGCAACCGCCGGCGTAATCGGGCCGCCGTTCCGCCGCGGGAATGTCGCTGCACCAGCAACTGGTGGCACTGCTCTTCGCAGAGCCGTGCCGTCACCGGGTTCGCCTGCGGTAACGGCATATCCAGCAAGCCGCGCGCGAAAGCCGCCTCACTCACTGCACTGTCGAAAACCGGCTCGCGACCGAATAACGAGATCACCTGCTCGGGGTCTCTGTCCGGCAATCGCAGCCGTAATGCCGTCAAAGGCACCCGCAGAGAAAACAGCTCCTCCTGGATCACCATGATGGCACTGGCATCCCGGGCCAGCAGATACGGCCGCACCACTTCCGGCAACCCGGCATCTTCCAGCACCAGGACGGCGTTGTCCCGGGTTTCCTGCAACCGCACATCCACAAATGCAAAGGTCAGCCCCAGATAGCGCACCCCCAAACGAATGGCATCGCCAAAGGTGGGGCTACTCAGCAGGGCAAAGCCCCACACACCATAGCTGCTGAGGTGGTAGCGCTGTCCCATGGCCAACCCGTGAGACACGGGGTCATCGAGGTGCGCACAGAGGTTCTCGATCACCTTCAGTTCCTGCGCCGATTCAATGGTGGCGTCCGCCTGATTGAGCATGGCCGCATCAATCCCCGAACCTGCCAGTGCTACCGACACAGGCACCCCCTGCTCTGCGCCATAGGCGGCTTGCAGTCGTACGCTGGTAATGGCGCGCAGGGTGCTCATGGCTGTGTCCGTTTTCCACAATTTTGTGTCCCAGAATGCCATAAACAGCAGCAACCGGTCTCGCTACAGTGGTATCAATAACAGTTAACGGGATGTATACCCCATGAGCCCTACCCATCAGGTCATCATCATCGGCGCCGGTTTCGGCGGTCTTGGCATGGCGATTCGTCTCAAGGAACAGGGGCAGGATGATCTCCTGCTGATCGAAAAAGGCCACGATGTGGGCGGCTGCTGGCGCGATAACACCTACCCCGGTGCGGCCTGTGACGTGCCGTCCCATTTGTATTCGTACTCCTTTGAGCGGCACTACCCCTGGAGTCGCCGATTTGCCCCGCAGCAGGAAATCTTTGCCTACCAGCAATACTGCGCCCGCAAATACGACATCTACCGCCACATTCGCTTTAACACCGAAGTCGCCGACGCCCGCTACCAGGATGATACGGGCACCTGGCAGGTCACTCTGACCAATGGTGACATTCTCACCTGCAAGGCACTGATTACTGCGACAGGCCAGCTCAACCAGCCTGCCTATCCCCCCCTCGCCGGCATTGAGGATTTTCAGGGAGCGCATTTCCACAGCGCCCGCTGGAACCATGACATCGACCTGACAGGCAAAACCGTGGCTGTGGTCGGCACCGGCGCCAGTGCCATCCAGTTTGTCCCGGAAGTGGCAAAACAGGCCGCCCGGGTGAAACTGTTCCAGCGCTCTGCGGCCCATGTGATTGCCAAACCTGACCGCCCCTACCATTCCCTGGAGCACCGGCTGCTCAAATGGCTCCCGGCCACCCAAACGCTGGACCGGTTGCGCATTTACGCCGCCAATGAATCCCGGGTGCTGGGCTTCACGTCCCTGCAGCAGGCCATGAAGATCTACGAATGGCTGTTCAAGCGCCACCTGAGCAAGCAGATTGCCGACCCGGCGCTGCGTGAGAAGCTCACCCCGGACTACCCCATGGGCTGCAAACGCATCCTGATGTCCAATGACTATTATCCGGCCCTTGCCAAGGACCATGTGGACGTTATCAACCACGGCATCGCGTCGGTCGATGCGACCGGCCTGACCGATACTGACGGCACCCACCACCAGGCCGATGTCATTATCTATGGCACCGGATTCCGGGCCACTGACTTCCTCACCCCCATGACCGTTATCGGCCGCGACGGCCAGGATCTGAACCAGGCGTGGCAGGACGGAGCCGAGGCCTACCTGGGCATCACTGTTCGCGGTTTCCCCAATCTCTTCATGCTCTACGGCCCCAATACCAATCTCGGACACAACTCCATCATCTACATGCTGGAAAGCCAGATTCACTATGTGCGCCAGTGTCTGGCAGAGATGGATGACCAAGGCCTGCGTGCACTGGAGGTCCGCGATACGGTACAAGCCCAATTCAATGACGACGTGCAACGCAAGATACGCGCAACCGTCTGGGACAAGGGCTGCCATAGCTGGTACAAGACTGACAGCGGCAAGAACACTAACAACTGGCCGGGCTTTACCTTCGACTATCGCCGCCTTACCCGCCACGTAAACTGGAGCGACTATGAGCTTGTTCGTTGACCGCATCAGCCGGTCTCAATCCTTGCTGCAGCAAGTGCTGGCCGGGATCCTGCGCACCTCGCTGGCGCTGCTGTTCAAACCGGTGGTCAACCCGCGCTTCAGCATCCAGACTCAACGCCGCTGGATGACCCTCATTGCCGGCACCACCCTGACAGCACGGGACGTGGGTAGTCATGACGCCCCGGTTGGCGATGTGCCCTGCCGTCACTATCAACCGCTTCATGCCCAAGGCACGGTGTTGTATCTGCATGGCGGTGGCTATGTGGCCGGGAGCCCCGACACCCACAAAGCCATCACCTCTCATCTGGCCCGCTATGCCAATGCCCGGGTGGTGGTGCCAGATTACCGTCTCGCCCCGGAGCACCCCTGCCCGGCAGCGATTGACGACGCGGTGGCGGTCTACCTGAGTTTGCTGGATGAAGGCGTTCACCCGGACACCCTCACCCTGATGGGAGACTCCGCCGGCGGCGGGCTGGCCATGGCGCTATTGCAGGCCCTGCAGGCCCGCAAGGTTGCCCTGCCCAGCAGCGTGATCCTGTTTTCACCGTGGGTCGACCTGACCGCCACGGCACTGTTCGACACCGACCGTGATTGCCTGCTCAGCCCCGCCTGGCTGGAGAGCGGCGCCCTTCTGTACGCCGGTGCAGACACCGACCGTGCCCGCCCGCAGTGCTCGCCCATCAACGGTGAGCTGGGCAACCTGCCACCGGTGCTGATTCAGGCCGGCAGTGACGAGATCCTGCTCAATGACAGCCACCGGCTGTGCCAGGCACTCAATGACGCTGGCACGCCCGCACGCCTGCAGGTGCACCCTCAACGCTGGCATGACTTCCAGCTCCACGCCGGGGTACTGGCTGATGCCGACCAGGCACTGATGACCTGCGCCCGCTTCATTCACCAACACTGGAAGGACGTCCGCCCATGAAACGGATCCTGATCACCGGCGCGGCCAGCGGCATCGGCCTGGCCACCGCTCGCCTGTTTCACCGCAATGGCTGGACACTGGGGCTGACGGATATCAACCACGACGCACTTGTCGAGCTGGCCAGCGAGCTGGATCAGTGCTGGTATCGGCAGCTGGACGTCACCGACGACATTGCCTGCCGTCACGCCTGCCAGGAATTCGCTGCCGATAGCGGCGGACTGGATGTGCTGTTCAACTGTGCCGGCATCCTGCAGATGGGGCATTTTGAAGACATCAGCGCCGAGCAGCACAAGCGTATTATCGACATCAATGTCACCGGCCTGATCAACATGACGCTGGCCGCCCATCCGCTACTGCAAGACAGTAACAGTGCTGCCGTCATCAACATGAGCTCCGCCTCGGCGCTCTACGGCACTCCGCACTTCGCCTCCTATTCCGCCAGCAAATTTGCCGTGCGTGCGCTGACTGAGGCACTGGATATTGAATGGGGCCGCCAGGGCATTCGGGTACTCGACATCATGCCCCCCTTTGTCAGCACCCCCATGTTGACCGAAGCCAGCTTCCGTTCACCGGTTGTCGATCGCATGGGGGTCAACCTGGATGCCGACGACATCGCCCGCACCGTCTTCCAGGCTGCCACCGAAACTGCCCCTGTGCACAATCCGGTGGGTGGCGTCTTCAAACTGATGACGCTGAGCAACAAGCTGCTGCCCAGCCGGGCCACACGCCTGCTGATGCAGTTCATGAGTCGGGAATAGTGTCAGCGGCGGGTTGCCCTGCAACCCGCCAGCAAGGAATGTCGTCTTGTCACTGCCCGCTCTCACGGGCTGGCACGGTGTACCGGATCACGACCTTGCGACGCCCCCATTCCCGCGCGGCCTCAATGTCCTCACCCATGTAAATATCGATTTTTTTCTTCCAACGCCGGTGCATTTTGTCTTTGACTTTCCAGGTTCCGGGCAACCCCTCGATCTCCACCTCGGTGTTATGGTCCAGCCCCAGCGCAATCAGGTCACGGGACACCGCAATGGCCTTCATGCCCGGCTCCAGCCTGTCTCCCCACGCCGCCAGGGCATGGTCCTTGCCGTGCCCCTGTCCGTGCAGGGAGTTGTACGCCGTCGCAGTGACCGTGAGGGTTTCCGGCTCGGGTTGTGCCTCGCAAAACGACACCAGCCAGGTCAGCGACACCACAGCCAATGCAAAGCCGCCCGCATTCACTTTCCGTTGCCTCGGCAGGGTTACACTCATTCTATGCTCCGTTTTCTGGTTTTCATTATGGTGTTGCCTTTGTACAGCGCCTGCAGTCAGCAGGCCTATGTGGAGACCCGCACGCCCATCGAGCCAACACTGACGTCGTGGGAGGCAGATCAACCGCCCCGTGGCGTGGTGCTGGCCCTGCACAGTTTCGGCGACTACCACGCCGCCTTTGATCAACTGCGTCCGCGCTTTGCCGAGGCCGGCCTGCTGCTGGACAGTTATGATCAGGCCGGTTTTGGTTCACGCCTGCAGCAGGGCCACTGGCCAGGGGAACAACGGCTGGTCGAGGATGCGGTACAACGCATCGATCATCTTTACCAAGCCTACCAACGACCGGTGTTCGTGTTGGGTGAAAGCATGGGCGGCGCAGTCGCCATCCTGGCCGCACAACAGCGCCCTGACAAAGTCGCCGGGCTGGTGCTGGCCGCCCCGGCGGTGCGAGAAGGCATCCGCTTGCGCTACGGCTGGAATGCCGCCATCGCTACCGTCGCCGCTATCGCACCCGGTTACCGCGTCACCGTAAGCCGTGACCCGGACGACCCGTCTCTGGCCCCTGCCAATGCCCGGCGGCTGGCCCGCGATGCCCTGGTCATGCGACAGGTCAGGCTGGACACCTACTGGGGGCTCATTCAACTGGCCGATACCGCCAGCAACCAGGCCTCCAGCCCGGCTTACCCCGAGTTACCCGTGATGCTGCTCTACGGCGGCAAGGACAACACGGTGCCGCAAGCCGGTATCGATGCCCTGCGCAGGCATTTTGACCCCCATCTGTGCTGGCAGTTTCAGCCACAAGCCCCTCACCTGCTGCTGCAAGGCAATCAGTGGCAGGCTACCGCGCAGCGCATTATTGACTGGATCCAGCAACAAGAGGCAGGAATTGGCCCCAGCAGCACGTTACAGATGTCGCCAGACTGTTACCCTGTCGCCACGGATGACAACCACAGGGAACACTCTCCATGAGCAAACGGGTACTGATCACGGGTGGCAATTCAGGTATCGGGCTTTGCACCGCGGAACAGCTGGCAGCACAGGGGGCCGACGTGACTCTGGCCTGCCGGAATATCAGCAAGGGCCAATCCGCCGTTGCCCGCATCAAGAACCGCTATCCCAATGCCGGCGTACGCCTGTTTCCGCTGGACCTGTCTGACCTGGAAAATGTCCGTGACAGCGCAGCCAGCCTCTATCGTGAGCTGGGCGCCATTGATGTGCTGATCAACAATGCCGGCGTGGTACCGACCCGGCAGGAGTACACCCGGGATGGCTATGAAATGCAGTTCGGGGTCAACTATCTGGCGCCCGTGCTGTTTACCCACTTGATGCTGCCACTGCTGCAAAAGGGGGAACAGCCCCGCATCCTGCATCTGGCGTCTGTGGCTCACTGGTTGGGGCGCATCAACAAGAAAACCTGGCGGGGCCGCAAACCCTACCTGGTGATGGATGCCTACGGACAATCCAAGCTGGGTAACATCCTGTTCAGCAATGTGCTGGCAGATCGGCTCCAGGAACTGGGCATCACCAGCAACGCCCTGCACCCCGGCGGAGTGGACACCCCCATTTTCCGGCATGTGCCCAAACCCATCATGGCGCTGATCAAGCCCACACTGACCACCCCGGAAAAGGCCGCCCGCCTGCCCGTGAGCCTGGCCCTCGATCCACAATATGCCGGCATCAGCGGTGAGTACTTTGCCAATTTCAAACCCGCCATGCGTTCGCCACTGGCCCGCAACCGCAAGCTGGCAGACACCCTCTATTACGACACCATGGCGGAACTGGGCCTGCCCGCGCTATAGCCGTTCAGGTGATACAGGCAGCTCAAGGGCTGCCTGCTCTACCGCCTCACGCAACTGCGGGTAAAACACCAGAAACCCGGCTTCCAGCGTTTCATAACGCGGTTCGATTTCCTCGACCATTCCGGCAAACGGGTTCGCAAAACGGATCCTGGCCGCGATGGCATCCAGGGCTTCTCCCACCTGCGACAGGCGGACGTACCGGTTTAGCAGATCATGCTCCAGCAGCCCTTCCATCCGGGGGCGCATGGTCGCCGGCATCATCGGCAAGCCCGCTTCCAGGTCCCGGTAGTGCTGCGCAATGGCTTCCTCGCGTGGCTCCGCATGAAAATCCGACCAGTGCTGCCACAGAAAATGATCAAACAACACATCCAGTGCCACCCCGGCAAATCGCCTGCGTTGTGCAGAAAAGCCTCGCCGCTGGGCCACGACCCAGGGGTGGTCATCGGTAAAGCGGTCCACCAGCAGGTGATTGGCCAACCCCCGTGCCACCGGACCAGACAGGGCTGAACGGTCCACGCCACGCAGGAAATCACCCAGCACATTGCCCACCTTGGAAGGCACGGAGGGCTTGGCCAGAGAAAGGTGCGCCAGATAATTCATGACACTGCACGGAGCGTGCCCAGTGAATACTCACACCGGGCCCGCGGCAGGATTCAGCCCGGCGGCCAGTTGAAGGAACGGCCGCCCAGTACGTGCACGTGAAGATGGAAAACGGTCTGGCTGGCGCCGGCTCCGTTGTTCACATTCAGACGAAAATCTTCCAGCCCTTCCTGTTTGGCAACCTGGCTGGCGATCAACAGCAAATGCCCCAGCAGCGACGCATCTTCGGCTTCGGCATCCGACAATTTGGGAATCGGCTTTTTGGGAATGACCAGAAAGTGCGTCGGCGCCTGGGGATTGATGTCCCGGAAGGCAAGGCACTGGTCGTCTTCGAAAATGATGTCGGCGGGAATCTCCCGGTCGATGATCTTGGAGAACAGGGTTTCAGCCATGGTGTGAATCTCTCCTGGTTAGCACGCCCCCAGCGACGGGACATTTACCCGCAGGATGTGCACTTCACTGAGTATCCGGTGTGCCCCGGTTCACAGCTCGTACGATAACTGCACGGAAAATAACCCAATACGGTGACGATCACCTTAGCGGCGGGTCAGAATGGTGGCATTATAGTGCTCTCTGAATCCATCTTTGATCAACCGGGACAGCATGGCGACACTCTTTGTTGAAAATTTGACCGTTGCAGATTTTTCCTACCTGCACCCCAAACGCGGCATGATCGGGGAATCCTGGCTGGTTGACCTGGAATTAAGTGGCGATCTGGACCATCAGGGCATGGTGTTCGATTTTGGCCACATCAAGAAATCCATCAAACGCATCATCGACGACAACGTGGATCACCGACTGCTGGTGCCGATGGATTGTGAACAGGTCTCCGTGGCCGAGCGTGACAACAACACCAGTCTTGAGTGGCAATACCGGGGCGGCACGATTCGCATGGTGGTGCCCAGCGAAAGCCTGTTGCTGATGTCCGGCCCGGAAGTCTCCAAGGCCAGCCTGACCTTGTACCTGATGGAGCTGGTACAAAGTGTCGTGCCCGAGAATGTCGCAGAGGTTCGCGTCATTCTGCGCGAGGAAGACACCGGTACCGCTCCCTACTACCACTATTCCCATGGCCTGAAGAAGCACGACGGCAACTGTCAGCGTATCGCTCATGGCCACCGCTCCAGCATCCATATCTTTGAAAATGGCCGCCGCAGCCGGTACTGGGAAAAGCTCTGGGCCGACCGCTGGGAAGATATCTATATCGGCACGGAAGACGACCTGGAAGGGACCTACTACATCGATGAGATTCCCCATCATCGGTTCCGGTACGACGCACCGCAGGGGCGTTTTGAGCTGGTGATCCCGGAAGATCACTGCTACCTGATCGACACAGACTCGACTGTGGAGCAACTGGCCGCCCACATTGCCGAGCAGCTTGCGGTAGAGGCACCCGGCAAACACTTCCGGGTACGTGCCTTCGAAGGGGTTGGCAAAGGGGCCATCGCCGAAGCGGGCGAGGATCTGCCCGGCCGAACCCAGTCGGGCTGGCTGACCGGTTCTGCCGTGATCTAGGGCCTGTCTGCAGAAGCCAGGAGCGCATCCTGACGGATCGCCAGCATGGCTCCTGCAGACAAGAGGGAAAAGGGATCAGCGTGGCGGCCGGCCGATTACTCCTGCGAGAGAATGCTTTCGGCTTCTTCCTGAATGAGCCGACGAAGCCAACGGTGAGCCACGTTGTGGTGCAACAATGACGACCACGCCATCTTCAGCTCGAACTCCGGAATATCGAATGGCGGCTGCTTGATCAGCAGCCGGGGGTTCTGTGCCTGCATTTTCGCCACCCGGGACGGCAAGGTGGCGACCAGGTCATTGTTCATCGCCAGCAAGGCAGGCATCTGGTAGTGGCGGGTAAAGATACTGATCTTGCGACTTTTACCCAGCAGCTCCAGGGCATGATCAATCCAGCCCAGCCCACCCAGTTTCTCCGGATTCATACCAAAGCCAACACCAAACCCGGTTTTCGATACCCAGATATGCTGGGCAGACAGATAACTCTCCAGATTGAAATCCTTTGCGATGGGATTATCCCGGTTTAGCAGGCAGGAAAAGGAGTCTTTCCAGAGATTCACCTGATGGAAAGACCCCGGCATCTCGTTGAACCGGTTCACCGCCATGTCCACCCGGCCCTGTTCCATGTCCTGGTAGCTCACATCCGAGGGAGTAAGAAAGTCGAGCACCACATCCGGCGCCTCGGCCCGCAGCCGCCGCACAATATGCGGCACCAGGGTCGCCTCGGCATAATCGCTGGTCATGATCCGGAACACCCTGCGGCTGGCCTCTGGCCGAAAAACATCTTCCGGGACGAACAGCTGCTCAGCCTGGGCCAGAATCTGCCGCACCAGCGGCCGCAGTTCCTGGGCCCTCTCCGTAGCCGTCATTCCTTCGCTGGTACGAATCAACAAGGGGTCGCCAAACATTTCCCGCAAGCGCTTCAGTGAATTGCTCATGGCTGGCTGGGTAATACCCAGCTGCTCGGCGGCCCGGGTCACATTTTGCTCACGCAACAGCACATCCAGGTACTTGAGCAGGTTCAGGTCCGCGCTAGCAATATTCATCGCTTGAATAACCTATCAAATCCACATCATTGAAATGGATTCTAACACCCCGTTCAGCCCCCCGGCCCGAACTATTTCCGGGCAGTGTCGCTACACGATGGTGCAGCGAGCTTCCGCCTCTCACCTCATGTGTTAACCAAGTCGCCCTTTCCACTAATAGCAAGCTGCCAGTATCGCCTGAAATCAAAAAAATGCGTAAGGTGTTGAACACCTGTTGAGGACAGCGCGGAACGGTAATACAAGCGTGAAACTCGTTCCCTCTGTCCCCTGGTGAGACAATTTTCCCTGTTTACCCCTTTCCCGCTGGCGTAGTCGACAGCCCTGCATACCGCAAAGGCAGCCAAGCATCAGGCCAACGGGAATGACTCAGAGGTTACTATGACGAACAGCGCCACCACGCGAACCGAGAAGTTCGTGGTGCGCTTCCCTTGCGGAATGCGTGCACAAGTGTCGACGGCGGCGAATCACAGCCACCGCAGCATGAATGCAGAAATCATCGCCCGGCTTGAACACAGCCTGGGCAACTGGCCCTCCACCTTGCCGCAGGGTGAGGCCGCCGTTCCGCAAGGATCGGAAGAAGCGTTTCTTCTTGAACGCTTTCGCCAGCTTCCCGTTGCCAAGCAACAGGCACTGCTGGCCTTGCTGGACTAACGGATACTCCCTGCCCTTTTATCCCGGCAGGGAGCCGCCGGGAAAACAATTTATGCTGTCGGGCAGCGCTTGCGATACCATGGCAATGGCAACTTCACGGAACGAACAGGAGCCCGGCCCGGCGTGACGGCAACACAGTCCCCTAACCCCTTGCCCACTGGCAGCGATATTTCGCTGCCCTGGCACTTGCGCCTGCCCAAGGCACTGGAAAAAGATTTTCGGCTTTATTTTCGAGCGTCTGTTGCCAAGGTCGCACCGGGCGCCTTCCTGCTGATTGGTGTCCTGCTTGCCTGCGCCATGTTGGTGGAATCGCTGGTCGGTGCCGAAATTATTGCCAGTTCCTGGCGCCCACGTCTGTTCACCCTGATGCTCACTGGCGGCTGCCTGCTCCTGGCCCGCAACCTCCGCTGGCGAGAATGGTTGCACCCCGCCACTCTCACTCTGGGCATTACCATTGCTCTCACCGGGAACTACCTCGGTTACACGGTTGATCACCCGCTGGCCTACACCTTCTATCTGCATACACCGATGGCCGTGATCATGATTTGCACCCTGATCCGCGTGCCCTTCTATCAGGCGTTAGGGTGCTCGCTGGCCATGCTGATTGTACTCTGTGCCACCATGCTGCTGGACCCAACCCCGGTAGCATTCGAGCCGCTGACGCTGATGCTGGTAACGCTGGCATTTTCCAGCATGAGCCTGTTTGGCCAGTACGTGTATGAACGGCTGCTTCGTCAGCACTTCCTGTCAGAACATGTGCTCTTCCAGCACAGGGACGAACTGCACTCTGCCAACCTGATTCTGGAAAACCAGGCCACCGTGGATGGCATGACCGGCTGTATCAACCGTCGCGGCATGGAATCGCGGTTGAACCACCTTTATCACCTGCTCAAGCAACAGAGCCCGGAAGCCCCGGAACGGGTAACGCTGATGCTGTTCGATATTGATTTCTTCAAGCAGTACAACGACACCTATGGTCACCCCGCCGGCGATGAGTGCCTCAAGAAAGTCTCCAGCGTTCCTCTGTCCATGGTGCAGGCAGAAAAAGACTTCGTCGCCCGCTACGGCGGCGAAGAATTTGTGATCGTGCTGACCGACTCCAGTTTCAACGATGCCCTGGTTTTTGCCGAGCGCATGCGCAACCGCGTCGAGCAACTGGGCCTGCCTCACAGCGGCTCTCGCATCAGCCAGGTGGTCACCATCAGCGTCGGCGTCGCCTGCTCAGACGGCCAGGCCGACAACGGTGCCGAACTCCTCAAGCTCGCCGACGAAGCCCTCTACCAGGCCAAAGGCGCAGGCCGTAACCGGGTGGCGCTGATGAGCAACCAGGGGCTGGTAGAGATGCTTAATTAATAGTTAATAATGAATAATTAATAGCTGCGCGAGCAGCTCTTGTCTTCATACCAAGCAATGAGGCCGCGCCCAAACTCTGGGCGCGGCCTCATGCGTTGCAAAACATGAAAAACCGTCTCGCGACGTTATTAATTATTCATTATTAACTATTAATTCATCTGTGGAACTACCGTCACCGGATCCAGCTTCTCCTCAAACCAGTTGAGTCGCCAGTCCAGGTGGGGGCCCGTGGCGCGGCCGGTGGCGCCGACTTTGGCAACCGGGTCGCCCTGCTTGACGGTCTGGCCTTTTTCTACCAGTACCTCACTCAAATGAATCATGGTGGACGAGACCCCATAGCCATGATCCAGAATCAGGGTGCCACCGGAGTAGTAGTTATCGTTCTGGACCAGGGTCACCACCGCATCGGCCGGGGCAACCACCACCGTGCCGGTGGGACGGGCCACATCGACGCCGTAATGGGGGCGGCCCGGCTTGCCGTTGTAGACCCGCTGGCTGCCATACACGCCACTGATTCGCCCGGTCAACGGCCACTGGAAATTCGTCAGGAACGATTCGCTGTCAGAATCCGTCGCTCTGGCGGCTTTGATACCTGCGGCTTCGCGACGAATACGTTTGAGCACTGCCTCCGGGGGAGGCTCCACCGTCCGCTGGGGCACCCCTTCCACACGCTGGATGTCGTACTCACGCTGGCTCAGGGTTACCGACACTTGCTGAGTCGCCTCCCCCTTTTGCAAAACCAGAGTCTGTTCCAACGCCGCATCGCGGCCGAAACCGACCGCAAAAAAACCGTCACCCGTGGTTCGCACCGATTTGCCAGCCAAGGACACGGAGACTCCCGGCGCCACCTGCCCGCGCAACAGTGTGCCCTGGGTGCGCTCACCGTTCAGGGACAATAGCCAGTCGCCGGCGAAGGCGGGACTCACCAGCAGCAATGCCGCCAGCACGGCAAGTATTTTCATGCTTTGCAATTCTGTCTCCAGATAGATACACCGACACAACAATCTTTACCCACCCTGGCGGCGAAGCCAATGAGGGAGCCAGCACGCTGGCGATAGAGCATTCCCGATGCCACATCGCTTGCAAGCAAGCTCCCACAGCGGGGCGGGGGCAGCCGAACTGTGGGAGCAGTGATTCCACCGCGAATAAGGAGCCGGCCGCAGCAATCACGGTCGGACGACCGCTCCCACTTTGCCGTTCAGCCTCCAGCGCGAGCCAGTTAGCCAAAGGCCGAGCCATCCTCCACATCCAGCTGTACCGGGTCCAGATGCATTTCGCCATAACGGCGCCACACCCGGGAATGGATAAACAGCTGATACAAGTCGGGATCCAGATGGTGGTTATCGCGCATGCGCTGCATGATCGCCAGCGCCTCACTGAGTTTCAACGGCGTCTTGTAGGGACGTTCCTTGGCGGTCAGCGCCTCAAACACATCGGCGATCGCCATGATTCGGGCAGGAATGGACATCTGCTCGCGGGTTAGCCCCAGCGGAAAACCGGTACCGTCCATTTTTTCGTGATGGCCACCGGCGTATTCCGGCACCCGTTTCAGCTTGGCCGGAAACGGCAGAGAGCCCAGCATATCCAGGGTCACATCCATATGGCCATTGATAATCTGCCGCTCCTCCGGGGTGAGCGTGCCGCGGGGGATGCACAGGTTTTTCACCTCATCCTCGGTCAACAACGGGCGGCTCTGGCCCCAGGCATCGGTCCAGGTTCGCTGGGCCATATCCTTTACTCGCTGCTGGTCGTCCGGCGGCATGCGCTCGCCCCCCCGGTTGATCCGCTCCAGAAAAGCGAGATCGGCGGTCAGCGCATCGATTTCCTGCTCCATGCGCTCGCGCAAGGAAGGCTCCAGCTCAGGGGTCTGCAGACTTTCCTTTTCATACTGGAAACGGATTTCTGCCCTCAGGGTGGCAAAGCGGCTGGCCACTTCATCAATACGGTCGTGCAGAGTATGCAGCTTGGTGGATTTATCGAGCACCGAATCGGGGGTCGCCAGCTTGCCACAGTCATGTAGCCACGCGGCTACATGCAACTCGTACCAGCCTTCCTCATCGAGCTGAAAGTCCGCGAAATTGCCCTCATCGTCACAAGCCGCCTGCGCCAATAGTTCGGTAATCACCGGAACACGCTGACAATGGGCACTGGTATGGGGACTCTTGGCATCAATGGCCTGGGCCAACACCTTGATAAAGGCATCCAGCAGCTCCTTGAGCTCCTGCACCTGGCTAAGGTTACTGAGTGCAATGCCGCCATAGGTCAACATCGACTGGAAAATCAGGTGACCGTGTTCAAGCCGTTGCAGGTTACGGGGGACCGCTTTGCGATACAGCAGTTGCAACACCCCGGTGACACGCCCTTCGTGGTTATACAGCGGCCACAATTGCAGGGCCTGGGCATCCGGGACCAGCGTTTCCAGCACGGTGCGGTCCGGCTCCGCCAACGGCTGCTTGTCCAGCACCACCGTCTGGGGCTCGCCCACCTGAAAGCAGGCCTCTACCAGCCCGCCCGCGTCCAGAGGACGGAACCAACGGGAGGCCTCGCGAAACTGCGCCGCGCCCGGCGCCCGACACAGGCACCGCAAGCCTTCCCCTTCTCGGGCATCATCGTACAGCCAGGCCACTCCCGCATCGGCACCACACAGGTAGCAGGCTTCCCGTAACAGCGCGTCCAGCAGGCGCGGCACATCTTTTTGTTCACTGAGATGCTGTGCCACCTTCAGCAGGCGGGGCAACAGGGACTCATCAGCTGTCGTCTGCGTTTGCGGCACAGGCGTGGTCATGGGCTATCCAGCTCCCGTATATCATCCATTCATACCGGCCACATCGCGGCAACCGGCCTGTATCAAGCATAAGGCGGTGCTTTCATTCAGGCAAAACCCGGATCTGCTGCCTACCGGGCCCCGCCATACGTCGAATAATCGCCGACAGGCGCTCGCTATCATGCTTAACGCCTTGAAGCGCAAAGCCTGATTGCCTACCATCTGCCGGTTCCGAGCCAATCACCTGGATTCCTTGTCACCCATGAGTGTGAGCTACCAACTGCCCGATGGGGCAACCATGGAGTTTGATCAGCCGGCCTCCGCCCTGGAGATCGCCGAGCGCATCAGCAAAAAACTCGCCAAACAGGCCCTGGCCGCCAAGGCCAACGGCAACCTGATCGACGTGTATCTGCCTATCGAAGCAGGTGCCACGGTGGAAATTGTCACCCGTGACACCGACGACGCTCTTGAGCTGATCCGTCACGATGCTGCCCACGTCATGGCCGAAGCGGTGCAGGAACTGTTTCCGAACACCCAGGTGACCATTGGCCCGACCATCGAAAATGGCTTCTATTACGACTTCCATCGCGAAGAGTCGTTCACCCCGGAAGACCTCAAGGCCATTGAAAAGCGCATGCAAGAGATTGTGCGCCGCAACGAGGAAATACGGCGTGAAGTCTGGGACCGCGACGAAGCCGTGCAGTTCTTCCTCGACAAGGGCGAAGAGTTCAAGGCAGAAATCATTCGCGATTTGCCCGCCGATCAGGAAGTGAGCCTCTACCGCCAGGGCGATTTCATCGACCTGTGTCGTGGCCCGCACTTGCCCAGCACCAGCAAACTGGGTGATGGCTTCAAGCTGACCAAGGTCGCCGGCGCCTACTGGCGCGGTGATGCTACCAAAGCCCAGCTGCAGCGCATCTACGGCACCGCCTGGCGCGACAAGAAAGAACTGAATGCCTATCTCAAACAGCTTGAGGAAGCCGCCAAGCGCGATCACCGCAAGCTGGGCAAGGAAATGGACCTGTTCCACCAGCAGGAAGAAGCCCCGGGCATGGTGTTCTGGCACCCCCGCGGCTGGGCCATCTGGCAGAAGGTCGAGCAATACGTGCGCAAGGTATACCGCGACAGCGGCTACCAGGAAGTACGGGGTCCGCAGATCATGGACGTGAGCCTGTGGAAGCGCTCCGGCCACTGGGACAACTACCAGGAAAACATGTTCTTCACCGAATCCGAAAAACGGACCTACGCGGTGAAGCCCATGAACTGCCCGGGCCATGTCCAGATCTACAACGCTGCCCTGCACAGCTACCGTGACCTGCCGATCCGCTACGCGGAGTTCGGAGGCTGCCACCGTAATGAACCGTCAGGTGCGCTGCATGGCATCATGCGGGTACGCGCCTTTACCCAGGACGATGGCCATATTTTCTGTACCGAAGATCAGGTAGAAGACGAAGTCACCGCCTTCCACAAGCAAGCCATGGCGGTCTATGCGGATTTCGGCTTCGAGAATATCTCGGTAAAACTGGCCCTGCGCCCGGAAAAACGCATCGGCACCGACGAAGCGTGGGACAAGGCCGAAAACGGCCTGCGGGCAGCCCTGAGCAATGCGGGCGTTCAGTGGGAAGAGCTGCCTGGCGAAGGCGCCTTCTACGGACCCAAGATCGAATACCACCTGAAGGACTCCATCGGCCGTGCCTGGCAGATGGGCACCGTGCAGTTCGATCCCATGATGCCTGAGCGTCTGGATGCGGAATACGTGGATGAACATTCCCAGCGCCAGCGCCCGATCATGCTGCACCGCGCCATCGTGGGTTCCATGGAACGCTTTATCGGTATCCTCATCGAGCACCACGCCGGCCACCTGCCGCTGTGGCTGGCCCCGGTACCGGTGGTGATTGCCACCATTACCAACGCCGCCGATGACTATGCCGAAACAGTGAAAGCCAAACTGGAAGCCGCCGGCGTGACCGTGGAAATGGATCTGCGTAACGAGAAAATCGGTTACAAGGTGCGCGAACACTCCCGCGCCAAGGTGCCGGTGATTCTGGTGCTCGGCAAACAGGAAGAAGAAGAGCAGCAGGTGGCCATTCGCCGTCTGGGCTCACAGGCGACCGAAACTGTCGCCCTGGACGAGGCCGTAGCCAACCTGGCGGCGGCTACCCGTCTGCCGATCTAACGGTCGGACGTCGGAAGTCTGACGTCTGACGCGAAACCCCGACGCATCGGGGTTTCATGTTTTAAGCGTCCGGCGCCCGGCGTCCGACCTCAGACTGGATCAGCCATGTTCAAAGACAACGAACACCAGCCCGAAGGCTTTCAGCTTTCCCTGAAAGATGCCCTGGACCACCTCAAGTACAACGCCGAGGGGCTGGTTCCTGCCATTGCCCAACAGCATGACACCGGCGAAGTTCTGATGATGGCATGGATGAACCGCGATGCCATCGAGGAAACCCTGGCGACCGGGCGCGTCTGCTACTTCTCCCGTTCCCGCGGCAAGCTCTGGCGCAAGGGCGAGTCCTCTGGCCAGATGCAAATGCTGAAAGCACTGCGCATCGACTGCGACGCTGACACCTTGCTGGTCAGCGTGGATCAAACCGGCCCCGCCTGCCATACCGGCCGCCGCGACTGTTTCTACTGGAAAGCCGACACCGATAGCGTGACCATCGACAAATCGCCGATCATCGATCCGAAAGAGCTTTATAAAAAATGAGCCTCAAGCTGCATAACACCCTGACCGGGCAAAAGGACGACTTCATTCCGCTGGACCCCAACCGCATTACCCTTTATGTGTGTGGCCCCACGGTCTACAACTTCGTCCATATCGGCAATGCCCGCCCGGTGGTGGTATTCGACGTGCTTTATCGTCTGCTGCAGCGGCTGTATCCCGAGGTGGCCTACGCCCGCAACATCACCGACATTGATGACAAGATCATCACGGCAGCAGCGGAAAACGGCGAAGACATCAGCGCCCTCACCGAGCGTTTCAGCGCGGCTTTCCTCGACGACATGGCCGCCCTCAATGCCAAGACACCGAACATCATCCCCAAAGCCACCGATCACATTCCCGAGATGATCCGGATGATCGAGACGCTGGTGGAAAAAGGCCATGCTTACGAGGCCGATGGCCAGGTGCTGTTCGCGGTGGAATCCATGCCCGACTACGGCAAGCTCTCTGGCCGCAAACTGGAAGACATGCTGGCCGGTGCCCGGGTAGAAGTCGCGGACTACAAGCGTCACCCCGGCGACTTCATCCTGTGGAAACCCTCCACGGATGAGCAACCGGGCTGGGACTCCCCCTGGGGCCGTGGCCGTCCCGGCTGGCACATCGAGTGCTCTGCCATGATCCACAAGCATCTGGGGGATGTGATTGATATTCATGGTGGCGGCCAGGACCTGATCTTCCCGCACCACGAGAACGAAATCGCCCAGGGCTGTTGCGCCCATGGCACCGATTACGTGCGTTACTGGATGCACAACGGTTACATCAACATCGACGGCGAAAAGATGTCCAAGTCACTGGGCAACTTCCGCCTGGTGCGTGAACTGCTGACCCAGTACCACGGCGAGACCCTGCGCTTTGCGCTGGTGTCCAGCCACTACCGTTCACCTCTGAACTTCTCTGCCGATGTACTGGAAAACGCCGAGAAAGGGCTGGATACCCTCTACTACGCCCTGCTCGGCCGAGGTGAAACCGTGGAACCTGAAGCCGGTTACCAGCTGCCTGATAACCACCCGGTACTGGACGCCCTGAAGGACGACCTGAATACCTCGGAAGCGGTCAGTGCCCTGCACGCCATTGCCGGCGAACTGAACAAGGCCGAGCTGGCCGACAAACCAAAGCTGAAAGCCGAATTGCTGGCCGCCGCCGACCTGCTCGGCCTGCTCACTGTCGAGCCTACCGCCTGGTTCCAGAACAAGAATGTCAGCGAGGATGGCCTCAGCAACGACGAAATCGATGCCCTGGTAGCAGAACGCACCCAGGCCAAGAAAGACAAGAACTTTGCCCGCGCCGACGAGATTCGCGAGCAACTCACCAACGCCGGTATCCAGCTGGAAGACACCCGCGAAGGGACACGCTGGAGTCGGTGAGATTAGCTTTCAGCTGTCAGCTATGAGCTGTGAGGAAAAGCTACAAGCTGCAAGCTACAACGCGGGTGGGGTGGGGTAAGCCGGAAGGCAAAGCGGCCGCGTTAAGAGGGGGGGTGTGGGAGCATGGCCTATCTGGCTTGGGCAGGGCTCTGTAGGGTAATCGCCAGCAGTCCGGCGCCTGCGGCGGGTTTTCACATAACGAAAAATGCCGCACCCGGTGTCTGGGCGCGGCCTTTCGAGTTGAAGCCACTGCAGCCTCTCTGTCGCGTTGCAGCTTGTAGCTTGTAGCTTTTCCTCACAGCTCATGGCTCATGGCTCATAGCTGACAGCCGCTTTCACAACTCCAACTGATCCATTCCCGGCAGAGCCGGCAGATCTTCACGGCGCGCATTGGCAAAGCGCGGCTTCTGCAGCTGTTCCTTCAGACCTTCCAGGGTTTCGTACGGGGCACGGGTCGCCACCAGATTGGCCAGCCAGACAGGCACACTGCCACCGGGATCCACGAAAGTCTCGAACTGGACACGCACCCAGCCATCCCCCATGGGAGTCAGCACGAACTGGTTGTCCAGAGCCGGAATACGAACAAACCCGTCCTGCTTGCCCAGATACCCTTCGGCATTCACGCTATGCAGGGTAACCGAGCCAGTATCCTCTTCCTGGCTGAGCGTATTGGCCAGCACCACATCCCGGTCGGAAACCGGCCAGATGCCCTTGAAACGCATGTGAATACGCTCCTTGTGATCGGCCGTCAACCGCTCTGCGCCCTTGATCTGGAAAATCCACTCGCCAAAGTTGTCTACCCCGGTCAGCACCGCCAGCACCGACGCCATGGAGGCCTTCACTTCCACAATGCCCTTGAACGCCTTCACCGGGCTATTGTCCACCTCGCGGGCATAGGTGGAAATGTCCCCCCGTTCCTGCCCCTGGTGGGTTGTCTTCCAGTCTTCAGCCCACAGCGGGCCAGTCACTACCAATAGAGCCAGAAACAACGCTCTCACTATTCTCTCTCCTGCGTCGAAATGCGCCGGGCAGTATGCCCGGCAGCATCACAGAGACAAGCCGCGGCTACCAGATTGGCCCGGTTGGCCGCTGCAACATTGAGCACATGACACCGTTATCAGGCGAGTTCACTCAGGCTGATGACTCTCCGGCAGTGTCATGCCCTTAAGCTCGGGATAGCGCACCAAAGCCTGGTCGAGTTTGGCCCCCTGGTAGGCGTCACTACCTGCCAGCTTGCGCAAACCTTGCAATGTTTCCTTCGGTGCCTGGTCGGAAATCACATTGGCCACCGACGACACATTGCCGCCCGGATCGATAAAGGTCTCGAACTCGATACGGGTCCAGCCATCTTCCAGTGGCGTCAGCACAAAGCGGTCACGCAAGGCCGCCACACGCACATAGCCATCGTGCTCCGGCTCACCATCCACCTTGTGGGAGGCGAGCGTAATGGCACCGCCGTCACGGTCCTGTGTCGTCTCGGTCTGAATCAGGGCATCCCTGTCCTTTGCCGGCCAAATGCCCTTGAAGCGGATATAGGCCTGATCATTGTCACGTAATTCCAACGACTGGCATTGATACAACCATTCGGCACAGGCTTGCGCATCGGCCATGACCGCCAACACACTGAGCACCGGCGCCTTGACCTCAGTGACGCCCCGGAAGGCCTTCACCGGGCTATCGTCCACCGCCTTCTCGTAAGTGCTTACCTCCGTGCGCCCCTGCCCCTCTTTCACCGGTTCCCAGCCCGCTGCATGGGCAAGGGGGGCCAACATCATGCTGCCAGCCAACAAGCCTGCCGTTAGCCATTTCGAGGTTCCTGACGCTTCCATGTCATACTCCTTTAAACTTGAAGGTATAAATACGACTGCAAGGAAAACTGGAAAGTCCGGTGCTTCAGGCTTTATCATGCTTTTTTACAAACATGTTATAACCTAACAAATCAGGATTACGCTCCGTGAAATCGCTGCTGCTTGGCATTATCTGGGTATACCAGAAAGTGCTGAGCCCCTGGACAGGCAACCAATGCCGCTTCTATCCGAGCTGCTCGCATTACGCGAAGCAGGCGGTTGAGCTGCATGGCGCTGTGCGTGGCGGCACTCTCTCGGCTAAGCGGATCTGCAAGTGCCACCCCTGGCACCCCGGCGGTTTCGATTACGTGCCTGGCACGGAACCCGGTGAACCCCGCGAGGGAGCCCAATGAGTCTCCGTCATCGTGCCCTGCCGCTGTCACTGATACTGTCGCTGTTCTTCGCCCAGCTGCTGCTGGCCTGGCATGCGCCGTCGCATATCCTTGCTGACAGCCACGGCCCGAGTCAGGAGCTACTGGCTTCCGCAGACTGTCAGGTCTGCACCCACGGCCATGGCCTGCTGGCCTTGCCCACCTTTTATTTCCCTCCTCTGGCGGAGCGGGCGGCACACGCACCGTCAACGCCGATCTCTGCACCGCTGCGACGTAATGAGCGCACTCAGCATCCTCCTCGTGGCCCCCCGACCACCGTCTGAACCGTACTGATTCACCCGACAGCCTCCCATTACACGGGCACTTTCTGCCTGCGATCGAGGCGTCGGCTAATCCGACGTGCGCATGCTCGCAAGGCACTGCGCCGTCCTCATGCCCTGCATGAACGGTAAAGACAGAGGTAACCATGAATTTTCGACGCCTGACCCTGGCCGGGTGCGTCGCTGCGGTGTTGTGCACACCCGCAGCTGTAATGGCCGACACTGA
The DNA here is from genome assembly GCF_002888555.1 of Alcanivorax sp. MD8A. NCBI lineage: Bacteria > Pseudomonadati > Pseudomonadota > Gammaproteobacteria > Oceanospirillales > Alcanivoracaceae > Alcanivorax > Alcanivorax sp. MD8A. Next base: position 54,299 of record NZ_AQOQ01000018.1, read on the forward strand.
CAGCAATACGAATAGCAACAGCGACGACGTCCATGAGCTGAAGAAAGTCGACGTTTCCGCTCTGCCCCTGGGCAGTGACAGCCCAAGCACGCCCTACTCGGTGATGGACCAGCAAGCCCTCACCCAGAAAGGCGAGGACACCCTTGGGGAAACCCTGAAAGACCAGCCCGGTGTACACAGCGACACCTTTGGTGGTGGCGCCAGCCGCCCGGTCATCCGTGGTCAGGGCGGCCCTCGTGTGGGTGTGCTCAATGATGGTTCCCAGGTGCTCGACGCCTCCACCATCTCCCCGGATCACGCCGTGACTGTCGACCCCATGCTGGCGAGGCAGGTCGAAGTCCTGCGGGGTCCCTCGACCCTGCTGTATGGCAGCGGCGCCAGCGGTGGTGTTGTGAATGTGCTGGATAATCGCATCCCCACCCAGCGCCCCCGCGATGGCGTGGAGGGCTTCGTGGGCGCCCGAGCCAATACGGCGGCAGATGAAAATGCCACCGCTGCTGGCGTGACGTTCTCAGCCACCGATCACCTGGTCTTCCGGGTGGAAGGCAGTCGTCGCGACGCCGACGACTATGAAGTGAACGGGTTTGAGAGCCTGACGGTTCCCGGCACCTATGCGGAAAGTGACAACGGCAGCATCGGCGCCTCCTGGGTAGGCGATCAAGGCTATTTCGGCATGGCGTACAGCTATCGCCGCGACAACTATGGTTTGCCAGGTCACAGTCACGAGTTCGAGGAATGTCAGGCAAACGGCACCGTGCTGGACTGCCCCACTGGCGGCCATAATCACACTCATGACCATGACGAGATTGTGCCCTATGTGGACCTGGCCAGCCGCCGGGTAGATGCCCGTGGGGAATACCAGAATCCGTTCGATGGGATTGCCAGCATTCGTTTTCGTGGTAACCACACCGACTATCGCCATCATGAAATTGAAGAGGGCGTTATTGGCAGCACCTTCACCAACAAAGGCGGAGACGCTCGCCTGGAGGTGGAACACAATCCCTTTGGCAACTGGCGTGGCGTCGTCGGTATGCAGTACACCCGCTTTGACTTCAGCTCGTTGGGCGCAGAAGCCTTCGTACCCAAAACAGAAACCGAATCCCTTGCGGTCTTTTTGGTAGAGGAATACACCCTCAACGAACAATGGTCATTTGAGCTGGGCGCTCGTCAAGAACACCTGACGCAGACACCGGATGTGCGCAACGGCCAGCCGCTGGCGAAAGTGACTGCTGACAATGCATCCTTTTCCGGTGCGGCTAATTGGGGCTTTGCCCCCGGCTATGAACTGGTGTTGTCGGCAACCCATTCTGGTCGCGCGCCCTCAGCACAAGAGCTGTATGCCGATGGTGTGCACCTGGCCACCAACACCTACGAGTGCGGCCTGCTCAGCGACTGCGGTGGCGGCCTTCGTGACCTGGATGATGAAGTCAGCCTCGGCGCCAACCTGAATCTGCGTAAAACAGAAGGCGACTGGCTGTTTGATCTGGGCGTGTTTGAGAACCGGATCAACAATTACATCTATGCCCGTACTCTGGACCAGCAGGAAGACTTCCGGCTGATCAAGTACAGCCAGCGCGATGCCACCTTTACCGGCGCAGAAGCCTCAGTGAGTTACTACGGCATTGAGCCGCTGGGCGTCACTGTGTTCGGCGACATGGTCCGCGCCACCTTCGATGATGGCGGCTACCTGCCACGTATTCCCGCCAAGCGACTGGGCACCCGCCTAAATACCTATGTGGGTCACTTCGACGGCGAGCTCGAATTCTACCGCAGCTTTGCCCAGGACCAGATCGCAGGCTTCGAGGAAACGACCCCCTCCTACGACATGGTGAACGCCACCCTCAGCTACCGCCTGCGGGGTGACCAGCGTTACACCTTCTTTGTGCGGGGCAACAACCTGCTTGGCGAAGAGGTATTCAATCACGCCTCCTTCCTGGCCAGCACCGTGCCGGAACCGGGTCGCAATCTCACGGTAGGCACCCGCATCGAATTTTGACGCCGCATATCACAACGGCAACCTGCCGGGCGCCTTTATCCGCCAGGCACGACAACACCGAATTGGAGAACACCATGCAACGCATGATGAAAAACCTGAAACACCACGCCGCCCTGCCCCTGTCACTGGCCGTCGTATTGGCGATGGCTGGCTGTAATGAAACGGGCACCAGCTCATTGGGAAGCGCCGAAGACGAACATGACCACGCCAGCAGCGAACATCCCGGCCGGCTGGTCATCGCCTCCCGTGATGGCGCTGGCGACCAGTTGTACGTCTATGACCTTGAGGAAGGCGCACTTCTGCCCGGCTCCCTGGCTCTGGATAACGCCCCCAGCGCGCTTTACACCAGCCCTGGAAAGCGGTTTGTACTTGCGCTGCAGAGAACAGCCAATCAGGTTCAGATTATTGATGGCGGTCTGTACTACCATGACGATCACGTAGACGAGGTGGCACCCGGCTTCGCCGGCACCTTGTCGGGCCCCGCACCCACCCACTATCGCGTTCATGGCGAACAAGCGGCCCTGTTCTACGATGGAGATGCGGGCAGCAGTCTCATGGCCGAAGTGGACGTTCTCACCGACGACACCCTTGAGTCAGCCAGCAGCGTAGCCAGTCAGACCCTGGACAGCGCTCATCATGGCGTAGCCGAACCCCGTGGCGACATCCTGCTGGCCACATTCCGTACCGCCGCCTCTGGCCTGCCGGAAAAGGTAGACGTCTACCACCAGCACAACGATCACTATCACAAGGAAGATACGCTCAGCCTGGATTGCCCGGATCTTCACGGTGCGGGCTCCAATGAGGAGTACTCCATCTTTGGCTGCAGCGATGGCGTACTGATCGTTCATCAGGACGGCGAGAACTTCACTGCCCAACATGTGACCAACGCCACCCTTGGCCTCACCGGCAGCGAACGCGTCGGCAGCTTCGACAGCCATCATGAACTGGCAGAGTTCGTTGGCTACGCAGGTGACCGCATCCTGATCATTGATCCTGAAACGGCAGGCGTAACCGAGCTGGACTGGACCGAAGGAGCGGCAGTGACCCTGGATAACCACAGCCTGGATCCCCATGGCGAGCACCTGGTGCTGCTGGATGATGCTGGCGACCTGCGCATCATCGATACCGCCGACTGGAGCGAGCACGCCCACGTTGAAGACGCCATTGACCCTGCCAGCGCGGCGCCGCCGGCCAGCGGCCACGGCAGTCGCGTTTCCATGACCGTCGCCGGTGAACCCGCTCACGCCTTTCTATCCGATGCGGGGAACCAGTCCATTGTTGTCGTACATCTCGAGGAAGGCAGCGTGGAATCCCCCCTTGCCCTGAACTTCCCGCCCGCGGCACTGGCCTGGGCCGGCCTCGGCGAAGCCCATGAAGAAGGTGAAGATCACGACCATGATCACTAAGCACTGATCCCTCCCATTGCGCCCCGTCCGGGGCGCAATCTCTCCGCGGTCGCTCAACGCGCTGCTTTTCACTACAATCGCTCACATGACATCGTTGTTACTACAGACCATGCGGGAGACAACATGAAGAAAGCCCTGATTGCCGCCACCCTGGCACTGCCCCTTTGTGCCAACGCAGGCGGCTTTGCCGGCCTCGACTACATCAGCAGCAAGATCGAACCGGACAACACCACCGCCAGTGCCAAACCCGAAGCCCTGCAATTCAAATTCGGTAGCTGGATCAACAAGGATGAAACCCTGGGCGGCGAACTGCGACTGGGCCTGGGCATGGGTGACGACGAGCTGACCAACGGCGTCGACGTGGAAATTGATCGCTACTACGGCGCCTACTTCCGCGGCCAGTTCCCCAACACCATGCCAGTACGTCCTTATGGCCTTATCGGCCTCACCTACATGGAAACCACCGAAGAAAACCGCTTCGGTAGCAGTGACGGGGAAAACTACAAGGACATCTCCCTCGGCCTTGGTGTGGATGTCACCATCACCCACAACATGTTCGTCAGCGTCGAATACATGCGGGTTGTCGACCGCAGTGGCGATGAAGTCACCAACCTCGGGTTGGGCCTGAACGGTCGCTTCTGATCCAGATCAGAACATTGCCCATAAAAAACCGCGCCTTAGCGCGGTTTTTTATGAGTGGCGTTACAGCGCCAAGGATCCTGCGCCATGAAGCCCTAACCTTCGCTAAAAAGAATCCGGTTGGAAAACGGGTCTACAACTTCGAACACGCGACTATCCCAAGGGGCAACCGAAATTTCCGGGCGACAGTACCGATACCCTTTGGACATGATGTCCTGGTACACCCCGTCCAGATCCGCCGTATTCACGAACAACTTGGTCCCCGGTGAGCCATCGCCGGAATGCTCACTCAGGTGAAACACCAACTCGCCCCTCGACACCTGCATATAAACGGGATAATCCGCACCGAAGCGGTGCTCCCAATCCATCTTCATGCCGAGAAAATCGAGATAAAAGGCTTTTGCTTTCTCCACATCAAAGATGCGAAGCACGGGTATCGTCTGAAATAACATGGTCTATTCCGGTTGCCTGGAGGACGATATATTCATGCTGCAAAGGACATGGGCAGAGTCAACGACAATCTTTTCTTGCCTGTTTTCCCTTACACTCAATATCCAAGAGCTCTCCTATTTGCGCGACTGACTATGGTCGATTCCTGGAGTACTCACCCTTTTCGAAATCGAAGTAGCTATCTGCAGAGTAATACTCTCCATATGGAACATCTCTTGTGTCAGCATCCCAATTCACCAATTGTCTATCGCTGGTAATTTCTATTTGAAAGCGATACGGCTCAAACATACCTGCCGCGGCAATAAAGTTCGGCGAGCTGTCACGAACGACCAATCCCTCTGGCAGGGTCACATAAACGCCTGACTGATCCCCGAACTTTGCCAAGGGAATGCTCTCCTGAAGCCTGCCTACACGATCAAACGGTGCATTAAGGCTGTCTACTATCCACCCCAATATAAAAACAACATTAATCAAAACCGAAACAGAAAAAGCCAAACCAAAAATCCACTTTTTCATTGGCATCCATTCCCGCAACAGCGACAAAACACTGATCTTACACACTGTCATCGTTATAGACTATCGACCTCAACCCTTCCATATGGCGGATTGCTTTCCAGCTAATCAGGTTGGACAAAAAAGGTTCATCGCAGATTTGAGGGAATGGCTCGCAGCACGCCCCATGCCGTAGGAGCGTCGCTGGCGGCGCGGTAACCCTCGTCGTTAAGAATGATTTGCCACAGAGGAAAACCGTCTTCCTCTGTGAACCCTGTGCCCTCTGTGATTAGAATGCTTTTGATCCTGGTCTGGGATCGCGCCGCCACCGAGCGCAGCGAAGGAACGCCCGCAGGGGTGAGCGGAGCGAATAACCGACGCTCCTACGGAAGGGGCTTTTCTGTAGACGATTCCCGTTAATCCGCGGTGAACCAAAAAAAGCCCGGGCTGCGACGCAGTCCCGGGCTATCAGGGGTACCTTTCTTGTTGTTATTTAACGGTCTTCGTACCGCTGATGCTTGAAGAAGATACCGGTGTCACCGAACTGGGACAGGGTAAATGCAGAGTCAGTTACCAGTTCACCAATCTTGACGGCGCTGTTGCGACGCTCGCGGGCATAACGCTCGGTGACCCAAGGCCAGATCGAGGTCTTGATGCTCTTGGTGGTGCCGTAGACGTCATACACCTTGGTGCCAGCAGGAATCGCGGCCAGGTCGTCGCGGAAATCGTGCGGCGCGGCGCTGGTGCTGTTTTTCAGGCTGCTGTTGGGTACGAAATAGATCTGCGATGGTGTCTTCGCACTGCCAACCGTTGAGCCATCCTGATTCACTTTGGCCATGTCACTCATCACCAGCAGGGTCGGCTTGCTGGATACCAGAGAGAACAAGGTCGTGGTTCCCAGGGTTTCGTTCACTTCTGCCTGAACATAGTTGGACAATTCGTTGGCGAAGATATTGTGATTGTCTCCCTGACCACTAAGGGTATACAGCGCAGAGACGTTTTCAGAGCGCTTACCGTCCACGAACAGTTTCAGTGCCAGCCCTGGGGCAAAGCCACGATCAGACGGATCACCGGTGACAGACAGGCGCAGCAGACCATGATCCGCCCCCTGGAACAGCCCGGTAAAATCATGCCCGGAACTGGGGACAAACTTCACTTTGGCCAGAGCACCACGGGGGTGGATCGGCTTGCTGTAACCCGGGGGAGCCACATCGGTCACGTCCTGCACTTTCTTCCACAGGATGGAATTGATCAGACCGCCAATATCGATAGGCTCGATAGCCGGGACCTCACCCTCTTCGTAACTGGTACGCAGTGCGCCATTGACCCACAGGTGGTTCTGCTTGGTTTCGGCATCCCAATCCTGATAGTCAGAAGGAATCTTCAGACCCCAGGGTTTGAACGCGTTGTCCATGCCCACCAGACTCGACGCCAGGGCCGGGAAGTGACGACGAATCACATCCACCATGGTGTTGTTTTCTACCCAGTCGATACCCTCGGCGGTGTACACCTCGTCGGTGTAATCGGTGGTGAAGAAACGGTCGGTCATCAAACGACGAGACGCATTCAGGATAAAGATCTGGAACGATGTCTCGCCAAAGCCGAACCCTTCTGGACGGGTTTCTTCAGCCAGCTGCCCGACCAGGGTATCGATCAATTCGATGTCATTGTTGTAAAGCGACTTCAGGTCCGCCAGCAGCTGCGGGTCGTTGGTCAGTTGCTCGAAGCTGGTCAACGGCTTGAGGCCGATCTGGCGTCGGAATTCGTTGTAACGCGGCACACCACGCTCACGGTCACGCAGGATATCGATAGCGGCCATATCGATGTCGCCAATCAGCGGCATGGACAGGTTACGCAGGAAGTCCGGGTAGTTGTTCAGCGTCAGCGCACCCGGATGGGTAATACCGAAGGAGTACCACAGGCGGTCCTGGCCAATATCATCCATCAGGTCTTCGGCATCACCGTTTCGGGTGTCCTGCAGGGCGATTTCCTGATCCACCACGTTGGAGCCGATGTCGTATACCTTGATCTCGTCACGCAGCAACGGATGCATCCGATACACCGACACGAATTCCTCGGTCAGGGTATAGGGCACATCGTAGTTGTTGGGGGTGCGGGAACCCACCAGGCCAGCGAGGGCATGCTCGATGGAACCGGTGTCTTGCTGCCCCAGGTCATTGTCGATGCCGACAGCATTGAACAGCGCGCCCAACTGGCCGATGTTGTTGTTCAGGTTGTCGAGATCGTCCTGGAATTTGTCACGGGTATCGCGATCCCCACCCAGGCCCCACCAGTTGGCGTACATGGCACGCTCAAGTACCGGGTTGGCGAGAATCGCCGGTGTCCATTCCACCGTGTGGATCTTGGCCATCAGCGCAGAGTTGATCAGTCGCGCCTTGTCGAAGTACCACTGGTCCGATTGCCCCGGATGGTTGGCCTTGAGCATGTCGGCGATGGCGTTGTGTTCCTGGGTGAAAATATGGTGGAGCATGCTCAACCCGACCCACCAGTTTTCATTGAAACCGGTGATGGGCTTGCCGCTCAGGAACTCGGTAGGCAGGCGACCATTGCCATCCACCTTGAGTTTACCGTCCACGAAGGAACGTACTTCATCGTTGGTTTCCTTGCTGCTGCCATACAGCTGTGAACCATCCCACCAGTGGGTGTTCACGTTTTCGTAGGTGATGATCCCTTCATCACCACTGACAGAGGGATCCGGACGGGTACGCTGCACCGACATGGTGCCGCCACCCAGTACATCCCCAGCAGGAATCGGAAACTCGATGGGATCGGCATCGGTACGCGGGCCGTGATCGAACCAGTCATGGACCATGAACTGGATCCAGCTGGTGGCGATGAAGTTAAGGCTGGTGGCCGGTTTGAAATCGCCGCCCCGGGACATGATCAGGTTACTGACTTCACGGGGGTTGGGGTTCAGCAGGTTGCCGCTGTTGGACTCGGCATACACAGACGCCGGATCCACATTACGGCCGAAGTTCACGTGCACGGACCCTTCTGCCGGGTTTTCCAGGATGTTACAGGTTCCGTCTTCGGTACGGGCGGTCAGACTACGTTCGTCACAGGTGATACCGGCATTTTTTTCATCCCAGTTTTCCGTGTCGAACATGTTGTTTTCAAGCAGTTCGCTGCGCTCGCCGGCCAACACCAGCAGCGCGGCCATTACGCCCAGCGAGCCGAATTTGGTCAGGGCCGGCCAGGTGACCCAGGGGGACATAGCCATGAGAAGCCTCCGTCGTTGTTATTCTCGGGGTAATTACAGACAACGACAGCACTCTAGCAATGGCACCACCCCCTCCACCCCCTCCCCTGGGAGGGGGCCGGCAAAAGGGAGCGAAAATCGCGAACCGGTTCAAGGTTTGAAGAGCAGGAACAAGCTGCAAGCTGCAAGCTACAAGGCGCGGATAAAGTGGGTTTTTACTGCAATGCTCTGCCCGCATTTGAGCGAACTGCCGCGGGCACGGCCAACAATAACATCAAAGCCTTGTCCGCGCCTTGAAGCTTGCAGCTTGCAGCTTTTTTATCGCGGCGTGGCGCGTAAGGCGGCTTCCGTCCGGTTGGAAACACCCAGCTTGCTGTAGATGTTCTTCAGGTGCCACTTGGTGGTGGTGACCGAGGTCCCCGTCTGCTCACTGATCTGGGCGTTACTCAAGCCACTTTGCAGCAGCTCGAAGATCTCGTGTTCACGAGGGGTCAATACAGAAGCCGGATCGACTTCCAGCGGCGCATGCCCCGTAGAAACGGCCTTGAAGACGGCGCCGAACAACTGGGTATAAAACTCCGGCAGCACCAGGCAGCCCTTGCGCCACAACGCCTGCATCAACGACGCCAGCCCTGGCGCTTCGTCAAAGACAGACTGATTAACGTTGAGCAGGCCATAACGGCTGATCAGGGTGTCAATCTGACGCACCTGCTCGTTCTCCGTCTGCTTGCGGCCCTGCAAGACCAGCAGGTTTGCTTCCATGATCAAGCCTCGGGTTCGAATCCCTGCGCCATTCACCACCTTGCGTAATAACACCAGTGCCGTCTCGGCATCATCATGGCGCCCGACAGCCATTAGCCAGTAAGCCGCTGCCAGCCCCCGGCGCTCCCAGCTCTGGCTATAAGGAACGTCCTGCAATGGCAGGTTGATACGTACCCAGTCGGCCAGAGCAAAACGCTCTGCAATAACATCCAGTTGGGGCCAGTCGGCATTCACGTAAGCCTGTCGCACCCTTTCGAGCATCGCCATACTGACAAAACGCTCGTAGTTTCCCAGCTGCAGAATGCCCAGCAGTTTTTCCAGCATGCGCTCGGAATGCTTGCGATTACCGTGCAGGTGATGCAACCGCGACAACGTCAGGTAGACAGTGGAAATCACCTCGGTAGCCGAGGCAGTCGATACCATTGGCAGCAGGTCTTCACACAGCTGCCTGGCCTCTTCCAGGCGATTCTGGTCGTACAGCACGACCACCATTCCGGTCGCCCACAGTGACCAGGTAGGACAATCCCGCGGCGTTTTACTGAAGTGTTCGGTAATGAAACTCACCGCTTCTGCAATGTGGCCCAGCTGCTGGTTCGCCAGTGCGGTGATCAGGCCTGCATAGCCTGCGGTAAAACGGTGCCCTAACTGCATCAGCACTTCACGGGCCTGACTGGAAAACGCCAACGCGGATTGCAGTCGACCGTGCTGCAAGTGGTAATACGCCACCATGGCCAGCGAAAATGCCCGCACATCACGATGACTGCTGGTTTCCATCAACAGCGACAGGTTGGCGCCTTCCATGAAATCCGTGTCGTGCTGAAACAGTTGCAAGTGCAACTCAAGAAATTCCAGCGAGTGCTCGTCGCTGTAACGCCCCTTGTGATTCAGGGGCGGGTCGGCCTTGAGTGCATCGAGATAGTAGCGGGCCCGGAAGAACCGTCGTGACAGCGTCAGGGTACTGATCAACGGAGCCGCCAGATCCATCCGCGCCAACAGCGCGTTATCCGACACCTCTTCAGCCCATTCAAGAATCTGGCTGGCATAGCCTTCACGTAACCAGTAATCAAAGGCACGGGCCAGGGCATTGAGAAACGCCTCGTTATCGTCTGCACGGATGGCGTGCCACAACGCCTGCTCGTAGTCCTCCTGACGAATAAAATACTGGGTGGCCCGGCGGTGGATGGGAATCACACACTCGGGCATGTCGATCGCCACCCTCGTCTGCAGAAATTCACGCAGTAGCGCGTGATAGCGAAACCAACCCGGCCGGCCGGGCACCGCCAGAATGAACAACTCCCGTCGGGATAACTCTTCCATCAACCGGGCCGAGTAGGTGGTATCCAGCACGGCATCACACAGTGGAGCATCAAAGCTGTCCAGCAAACTGCTTTGCAGAAACAGGGTGCGGGCAAACGCCGGCAAGCCTTTGAGGACCGCATGGCCAAAGTACTCCATGATCTCCGGCTGGCTGGCATTGAAATTCTTCAACGCGCCGACACCGGCTCCCATGGCCCCCATCAGGGCGATCTTTACCCCCGCCACCCAGCCTTCGGTAATGGCCATCAGATGATCAAGCTCACTGTCATCCAAGGGGTCACCGCCGAGGCGAGCATTCAGCTCCACAACCTCCGTGCGATTCACCCGTAAGGCCGAGGCATCCAGTTCGAGCAGCTCGCCACTAAGACGTAACCGCCCCACATCCAGCGGAGGCCGGCTTCGGCTGGCGATTATCAGACGCACATCTTTTGGTGGATGAGCAATCAATGCATTAATGACGTTCAGGGTTTCCGCATTAGTGATGTGCTGGAAGTCATCGAATACGATGTAGACGGGTTCAGGGATTTGCGCCAGCGCATCATAGAGCGCCTCAGCCACCGAGGAAGGTGGCAGTTCCGAGACATCGAACGGCATGAACCAGGAGGTATCGAATGCCGGGATGACCGCGCGGGTCTGTTCGGCAAAACGGCGCAGGCAGCGCACCGGCTCGTCATCCATGGGCTGCACCGCAAAGCTCACCACATGGACGTCGGCTCGAGTCGCAGCCATATGTTGTTGCCACTGGTGCAACAGCGTGGACTTGCCGGACCCGGCCGGAGCCAGCAGCAATGTCAGGGGAACAAATTCACAACCGTCGAGCCGTGCGACCAGATCGCTACGCTCGAAGCTCCCGGATACCGGGGGCGACGCCTCAGTGGAGCCCATGCCTGTGCCTGCCTAGCGCGTTTATTCTTGTTGGTATGACCGGACTATAAGCAAGACGAGAGTACCAATCCCTGGGCAAGGTCACAATATCGCCAAAAGTGTTCCCCCCCTGAATGCAACACCGCGGTTCGCTTGTTGATAGCTCATTGCGTCAGCAGCACACGGTGGGGCTTGTGAAAACCACAGAGCAATCGCTTTTTTTATCGTTTTTGTTGCCGCTCTTTTTTCCTCTCTACTGCCGCGAAGCAATCACTCACACCTCGTGCACCCCGGTTTTTATCAGAGATCGCCACAAGAACCCGGTTCAGACATCAACAAAAAGTGAAAATAAATTTCCTTTTTTTACTAAAAAATTTTGACTAGCTTCTGCACTGGGGATACGACTTTTTTACTCTTTACGGAGAAGAATAATGACAAAGTATCAGAGTGACATCACTCAGCCCGAGGGGGATGCCTGTGCAGAGCAAGGCACGGACAAGCGGCATCAGGCCGACCTGTCCCGGCGCCAGTTTCTGGCGCGCTCGGCACTGGCAAGTGCGGCTGTCGCGGCGGCTCCCGCTCTGGTTGCACCGCGCCAGGCCCATGCCGGCATCCTGCCCGCCGTCATGATCAGTGACACCCTGAACGCCGTGCTGGCATTTGTAGTGCCAGGTGGAGATCCATTCTCGGTGCAACAACAATTAACCGATGAACAACCCGGCGGGGTGGAGGCCAACGCCCAGCTGCCACTGGAATTCGGGCTCAATACCGCCGGGCTGGCACCGCCGCCTTTCGACTCCCTGTCCGAGCTCATCACCTTTGCACTGGATAACGTGACCGGCTTTATCAATCCCGATGTCACGGGGCCGTTCAGTGCCCGCTTTGCCAACCTCAGCTGGAACGAAAAAGTGGCGGTATTCAGCGCTATGGAAAGCGGTCTTGCCGGCGCCGAACTGATCACCCTGGCCAATGCCCTGCTGCTGTACAGCGGCCTGATGGCGTACTCCGAAGCGGGGGTGCTGAATCCGCTGACTGGCGAGCTGCTGGCCCATCCGGTGGGGTGGTCCATTTCTGGCTACGGCGGCATTTCCGTTGGACACAAGGATTACCAGGGGTACTACCGTGGCCGACGCCACGCCCGTGAACGGTAATTTGCCCACACGCAACGCCAAACAATAAATTCGAATACAGGAAACAAGCCATGCGTGACGTAATCGTAATCGGTGCCGGGGGTGGTGGCGCCGTGGTAGCAAAAGAACTGGCTGAACAGGGGCTGGATGTCCTTATTCTGGAAGCCGGGGCCCATGCCCAGGACTCGGAACAGGAATGGCCCAAATATGAAAGCGCCTCTCAGGGCGTACTTCGCTGGGGCGCACCTGACCCGAGCAAAGGGCCCTGGCGGCGCGAATACGCCCAGGCGTCCACCGCCTTCAGCACAGCCGGGGTCGGGGGGACAACCCTGCAGTATTTCGGCAACTCACCTCGCGCCATGCCCGGCAGTTTCGTCGGCTATGCGGGCGCCGACAAGCAACGCTACGACAACAATTACCTGTTCCCGTTCTCCTACGACGAGCTCAAGCCCTACTATCGCTGGGTAGAAAAAATCCTGCCGGTGCAAACCGCGGCGCTGGGCACCAAGGAAGAAGTCTTCATCCGTGGAGCAGAAGGGATTGGCCTGCATTACCAGCAAGGCAAGGACATTGAAGTGGCCAGTTTCCGGCCACAGGAAAACGCCATCCTGCAGCCCCGCGGAACCGCCGGACGCACTGACAATCCGGACTGGCTAAAATTTCCCTTCGCCCAGGGCTGTACTTACTGTGGCCACTGCTACCAGGGTTGTACCCTGCCCATGCGCGCGCCGCGCAACCTGAAAGCCAAGCGCTCCACCTATAACAGCTACGTCCCTATGGCCCTGACCGCCGACCTGTGGTCGCGCCACGGCAAGGCCGCGCAAGTGATCGCCGACGCCTTTGTGACCCAGGTGATGACGGAAAATACCCCCGCCGGCCCGAAAGCGGTAGGCGTCGGTTTCCGCATCGCGCCACCGGCGAAACCCAGGTCGAAACCGCCAAAGTGATTGTCATGGCTGCTGGCGCCATCGAAACCCCGCGTCTGTGGCTGAACAGCGGCCTGCCCAATGACAACGGCTGGGTCGGCAAGGGCCTCACCACCCACGCCACCGAAGTGGTGACCGGGGTCATGCCCTTTGAAACCCGCAGCAGTCTCGGCCCGGCCTCGGCCGTGCGTGCCGACTTCCCGGGCTATGGTTCCATGGAATCCTTCGGTGGCATGCCGGGCGCCTACGCCGCCAACGCCTTCCTTGGCAGTGAAGCCGGGATTGCCGGTGCCTACGATCACAGTGGCGAAACCGATGAATCCGGTGCTGATGTGGTGGGCCGCCTGGTGGGCCCGGCGCTGAAGGAAACCATGAGTGATATCAACCGGCTGGTCAGCATCGTGATTCTCACCGACGATGATGTGGACCCGCGTAACTCGGTGTCCCTGTCCACCACACAACCCGCCGACGAAAACGGGCCGATCCCGCTGGTAACCGCCCAGACCGGCAACTTCACCAACCGCACCCAGGGCAATCGCGAGTACCTGACCCGCAAGGCCGTTGACCTGCTGCGCGCCGCTGGCGCCACCAGCGTCATCCGCCCCAAGGCTCCGCCCTCGCTGATTCATATGCAATCGAGCATGCGCATGGGACTGGACCCCGCCAACTCGGTGGTCGATGAGAATGGTGAAGCCAGAGCCGTGCAGGGGCTGTACATTGCCGACAACTCGTCACTGGCCAACGCACTCGGTGGCCCCAACCCCACCCTGACCACCCAGGCCATCGCCACCCGTACCGCCGAAAAAATCATGCAGAAGCATTTTGGCGGTGACGGCTGGGTCAGCAATTGGCGCTTGCCGGTGACCTCAATTGATCCGCGCATCAGTCTGGCCTGCGGCAAGCGAGGGATCTAGGGAGCCTCTGAATAACGCCTTACGTGCTCAGCCCTTCAGGTGCGGGTTCACATAACGAAAAAGGGCGGCCACTGGCCGCCCTTTCTCGTTGTACACGGTGCGCTGCTAATCAGGGAATCGGCAGGTAGCCGCCGTCCACTTCCTTGGTAACAATCGCCACCGCGTTGTGGGCGTGCAGGCTTTCCAGGTGATTCACCCGCAACCAGAAATCCTTGTAGCAGGATTGCGGGTCGATGGCTTGCTTGAGGCGGCGTGCCGCATCTTCACAGAACATCAGGTTCTGGCCATTAAGTAGCGCGAATTCCTGCTCGTCCACCCGCTTCACTGCCGTCTGCACCGGGGTTTTCAACGCGCCTTCGATGGAATCGATCAGGGCGGTGATGGGGAAAGCAGAGCCTTCCGTGTGGTCCAGCAGTACCCGGACCTGGGCAATGGAGCGCTGACTGTGCGGAGTCGCCACGATACCCTCTTCAGTGCCAAGCCATTCGTATACGGCTTCGGCATCGATCTTGCCTTCCTGGAAGTCCTTGCGGAACTGCTCCTGAATCAGCTGACGGGACAAGGCTGCAGAACACGGACAGGTGGAGGAATAGGGCACTTCCACATACATCTCAATGCGCATGCCTTGTTCGCACAGGGTACCCTTGATGCTCACCGGGTAGCTTTTCCAGCCGGAGTAGCTGCTCTTCAGGGCCGGGCGGCGCATGGAGTATTCGAAATCCAGCTGCACAAAGCCGCGGGTGCTGAGCCCTTCGTGGGTTTCCAGGAAATTGCGCAGCAGCTGCTCGATAGAGGCAGCACTGACGGAATGGTCACCGAAGGTCTCTTCCAGCATCAGGAACAGACGGGACATGTGAATGCCCTTGGCATCCGGATTTGCCAGATTCACATAGGCCTGGATAGAGGTGCTCACCGGGCGCTCACCGGCCAGGGTATCGCTGACCCGCGCGGGCAGGTGAATTTCACTCATGCCCACCCAGTCCAGGGTGCTATGGATATGATCCACCATGGAGTTGGATGCCACATCCGGCATCTGCTTGGTGCCGCCGGCACCGTTTTCACGTGTCATGGGTTTCTCCACAGGGGGTGATGACATGGGCCGGTTGCGGTGAAATCGCAGATTCAGGCCATATAAACGTCATATGGGGGTCATCACCCTTTCCTACAAGGGGGGCAAGTCTAGCAGAAAGTGACCTGCAAAGGGGCAATTTGCAGGCCACAACGCGCCTATCA
This sequence comes from Alcanivorax sp. MD8A, assembly GCF_002888555.1. Lineage (NCBI taxonomy): Bacteria > Pseudomonadati > Pseudomonadota > Gammaproteobacteria > Oceanospirillales > Alcanivoracaceae > Alcanivorax > Alcanivorax sp. MD8A. Next base: position 69,648 of record NZ_AQOQ01000018.1, read on the forward strand.
ACCTGACAGAAAAGGACTATCAGCCAGAGACTGTCGGGTCACCGTCGTTTCCGACCAGTACCTCAAAACGTTCCAACCCTTGCAGGGGCCGGAACATCTCCTCCACCCGAGCATGACGCACCAGGGTTTCCGATGTCTGGATCGCGGCCTCCAGGTCACTGAGCGCGTTGTCGATCTCTCCCAACCCGGCCCAGGCGCAGGCACGCTGGTAAAGGGCATGGGCGTTTTCTTCATCCACTTCCAGCACCCGGTCACACAGGCTCAGCGCCCAGCGCTGCTCTCCCAGCTCCAGAGCGGCGTCGGCCTTCCAGGCCAGTGCTTCCGGATCATCCGGGCGAAGCTCCAGAATGCGGTCGTAGATCTCGATCTTGGCCTGGGCACTGGGCTCCTTGGTGGACTTGAGCCACAGGCTGTGGATTTCGTTGGTACGCTCGATCTCTTCCTGGTTTTCCGCGATGGTGCGCGACTTCTTGCGCAGCTCGCGCTCAAGGTCCGCCAGTCGCGCTTCGTATTCACTGGTGAGCCGCGCCATTTCCTTTTCGGCATAGACCCGCACATTATCCTTGAGATCACGAATCGTCGACCAGCCCACCAGCGCCAGGATGGAGGCCGCACCGGCGATCAGGTAGAAAAAGTAGGTCACCGTATTGGTGGCATAGCCCATGGCCTTGTCAGCCACTTCCAGCTCCCGGTCGGTCACCAGCAGGTTCATCTGGTTGCGATATTCCATCATGTCCTGACGCAGGGTTCGCAACTCGCCAAGGATCCAGTTCTCCCGGAACTGGGAGATCACCGGGCCCTTCTCGATTTCGCTCTGGGCTTCGGGGCGAGGGGCCAGTGCCGTATCAGCGTCAGGCTCAGCGGCGGCCGTCATGGCAGACAGCACCAACAGCACTGCGAAACCTTGCTGCAGAAACGTTTTCATCAATGTCTTGTCCTCGTCGCTTGCGCTACCCAGTGCGGTAATGGTCGCATTCTGGACTCGCCGGTTCCAGTCACGGATGTGGCCCGGTCGGTTGACAGTGATGTTGTGATGCCATGTAGTGGTTTCAATCATTTGGCAACCAAAAGGGAAAAGCATGCACTTGCGACGACTGATTGGCGCCGCCACGCTGGGCGTTTTCACTCTCTCTACCACCGCCATGGCTGAAACCTGGCGCTTTGGTCTGGAAGAAATTGAAGGCAGTGTCCAGCATCGTTACGCCGAGCAATTTGAAAAACGCATCGAAGAACGCAGCAATGGCGACATTGATGTGCAACTCCTGCCCTACGGCAAATGGGGCTCCAGCTATTCGGCGTTGTATGACGCGATTCAGGGCGGCGCGATCCAGATCGGCTTCGCCTCAGGCGCACTGGGCGGCACCGTGCCGGAAAGCCAGTTACTCAACCTGAACTACATCATGCCCGCCGACCAGTGGCGTACCGCCCAGGCCCTGAACTCAGACACCTTCCTGAAAAGCGAGGCCTGGCAGAACGCTTTCCGCCAACGGGGATTGGTACCGCTGGCGGAGCTGGCCGAAGGCTACCAGGTATGGACTGCCAACAAGGCCATTCGCACCCCTGCCGACATGGAGAACCTGGGCATCCGCGTTATGGATAACACCTTGCTGCGCGCCACCTACCGGGCTTACGGGGCCGCCCCCACGTCCATCGCCTATGGCGAACTGTACAGCGCCCTTCAGCAAGGGCAGGCCGAAGGCAACATTCAGCCCGTTTTCGCCCACGAAGAGATGGCGTTCTACGAGGTACAGGACTACATGATCTTTGCCGACCAGTCCCAGTTTGTTGCCACCGTGATCGGCAACTCGGACTGGTATGACGGGCTCAGCGATGAGCAGCGCACCATGGTCGATGAAGTCACCCGGTCGCTGGTAAAGGAAGGTCACGACATTCAGACCCGGTTCAACAAGGAACGACTGGATATCATTCGTGACAAGAGCGATATCGAGATCATCGAGCTGACCGAAAAAGAGCGCAAGGCCTTCGAAAAAATGGCGAAACCCGTTCGCAAGACCTTCGCTAAAGAGGTTGGCGCCGGAGGCGAAGCCTCCATGAAAGCGCTATTGAAGGCGATCAAGGAAACCGAATAATTGCGGCTTCCCTGAGCAAAAAAGCCCGGCAGAGATGCCGGGCTTTTTTGTGCCTGTTGCGGGCGCCATAGAATCCCGCATGTCACATGCCTACTCTCCACCCAGCGACGGCAGCCACAGGGAAATCTCCGGGAACAGGATCAGTATGACCGTGGCCAACAACAGCATGGCAATAAACGGGGGCGTGCCGCGAATCACTTCCAGATAGGGGCGACGGAACACGGCGATGGCGGTAAAAATGTCACAACCAAAGGGCGGCGTCGCCGAACCGATGGCCGCCTGCAGGGTGACGATCACCCCCACGTGGACCGGGTCCAACCCGGCCGCCTGGATCAGCGGTTTGAAAATCGGCACCAGAATCAGAATCACCACGATGGGATCCACAAACATGCAGCCGATAAAAAACGACACGGCAATCAACGCCAGCGCCGCCACCTGATTGTCACCGATGGAATCGATCACCGGCCCCAGCAACTGCTCGGGAATACCGGCGGTGCCCAGGGTGTGGGAGAACGCTGCCCCAATCGCCACCAGAATAAAGACCACGGCGGTAATCATGCCGCTGGAAAGCGCTAGCGGCCCGAGATCACGGATTTTGACTTTGCGGTAAATCACCACTTCCAGCAGCAAGGCATAGGCCACAGCAATGGCGGATGCCTCCACCGCACTGAACCAGCCACCGTAAATGCCACCGACCACCAACACCGGGAACCCCAGCGGCAAGGCCGCCCCCCGAAGCGCCCGCAACCGCTCGGACCAGGGGGCACGAGGCTCAGGCTCAATGCCCTTGAGATGCGCCCCGGCCCAGCAGTAGGCCGAGAACATTAACAACACCAGAATGCCGGGCAGGATCCCGGCCAGAAACAAGTCGCCGATGGAGGTCTTCATCACCACGCCATAGACGATAAATCCGATACTGGGTGGAATCAGCAAGGCAATATCACTGGCATTGATAATCAGGGCCAGTGCAAAGTTGTCGGAATACCCCTTGGCCAACAGGCGCGGGCGCATGGGGCCACCCATAGCAACCACTGTGGCCTGGGTGGATCCGGAAACGGCACCGAACACGGCACAGGACGCCGCCGTTGTGATCGGCAACCCACCACGCAAATGGCGGACAAAGGTGTCCACCAGATCCAGTAACCGGTTGGCCGTGTGCCCTTTGGTGAGAATATCCGCGGCAAAGATAAACATGGGCACCGCCGCCAGCACCCAGCTGCTGACCCCGGTGATCATCCAGGTCACCGCCTGGTCCGGACCGAAGAACGTCATGTCCGTGAACATCATGAACAGGGTACCCACCGCCAGCGGCACCATCATGGGGTACCCCATTAGCAACAGCAGCAACATGATCAGGGCAAGGATAATCAGCATGACGCCCCTCCCTGATCGTTATCACTGCCGCTCTGCTCCGGCACGCTGGCATAGACATCCTTCTCGGTGAAACTGCGCCATACCCCTGCCGTCGTCAGGTTGCGGACGATAGTCAGCAGGTACTGGATGCCGGCCAGCACAAACCCCGCCGGCAAGGTGGTATAGACCGTCCACATGGGAAGCTGCAACGACGCGCTGACCCGCCCCCGCTCATGAATGTCCATCACGTACTGTCCGGATTTCCAGGCGAAGAAGAACATCAGCACGGCGGTGCCGGCGGCAATCAGAATCTGCAGCCCCTTGCGGGAGGGATCATTGAGCTGCTCGTAAATGGCAGACATCCGGATATGACGGGCCTGACGGGCCGCATACCCCAGGCCGACAAAGGTAATACCAAGAATCAGCATCTTGGTGACTTCATAGGTGCCGGGAATTCCCTCCCCGAACACCGCCTGCCCCACCACATGGGCACTCATCAGCAGGGCCATGGCCAAAATACAGCCCCCCACCACACATTGCTCGAGCAGGCGCAGACCGCGGTCCATACCTCCCAGCAGTCGTAACAACGTCTCTCGCATTCAGGTATCCCCTCGCGTCGGACTGGCCCGGGCCGAAAAGCGCTACACCCCGCACAGGCCGGGCTTCAGCGCGGTTTGCGCCTGTTCCCTCACGCATTTACTTTGACATCTAAATATTACACCACTAAAATAGCCTACCAATTTTCGCAGGGAATTACTTGCCATTGCCCTGATTTTGCATGGAGAGAAGTTACTTACACTTCAAATTGATACCAGACAGACCATGTCTCACTTTAGTCACATTACTTTGTTATCAAGAGAACTCACGGCAATGGCCAGACACGAAGACGTGCTGATTGCATTACGACAGATTATTCGCGCCACCGACCTTTACTCGCGCAAGCTGAGCAAGGTCTCTGGCCTCACCTCTCCGCAGCTGCTGATCATGCAGGCCATTGCGGGCAAGGGAGAGATGACCATGGGCGATCTGGCCAGCGAGGTATCGCTGAGTCAGGCCACGGTCACCACCATTCTGGACCGTCTGGAAAAGCGCGAGCTGATTGAGCGCAAGCGCGGCGAGACAGACAAACGGCGCGTATACGCCTGCCTGACTCAGGGCGGCCTGGACATCATTGACCAGGCTCCCACCCCCCTGCAGGACGAATTCATCGCTCGATTTGATCGACTGGAAGACTGGGAACAATCACTGATTCTCAGTTCTCTGCAGCGCGTCGCGGCTATGATGAATGCAGAGGATATCGATGCCTCACCGGTGCTGGATCTGGGCGCCATTGATCGTGCCCAACCCACCGTAGAGCTGTCGGCACGCGCTGCCGGCAATGAGGCGGCAACCCATTCAAAAGCGGACCATAAGTGAAACCATGTCAGACGACGTAAAGAAAGCGGATTCATCCACCGACAAAGCGGATGACATTACTTTCCGTAAACCGGAGAGCCAGGACGGCAGCCGGGTTCACAAACTGATCAGCGAGTGCAAACCGCTGGACGAGAACTCCGTCTACTGCAACCTGCTCCAGTGCACTCACTTTGCCGATACGTCCGTCGCTGCCGAAATGGATGGCGACCTGGTTGGCTTCATCTCCGGCTACATCCCGCCGAAACAGCAGAATGTCCTGTTTGTCTGGCAGGTTGCGGTCCATCAGAAAGCCCGCGGCAAGGGGCTGGCCAAGCGCATGCTGGCCGAACTGATCAAACGTGAAGAAAGCACCGACGTTCAGTTCATTGAAACCACCATTACTCCGGACAACGAAGCGTCCTGGGGCATGTTCCGCAGCTTCGCCTACGAGCGCAGCATGCCCACCGAAGAGTTCATCCTTTTCGACTCCCGGATCCATTTTGCCGGTGAGCACAACGACGAGTATTTGCTGCGTATTGGCCCGTTCAACCGCGACGACGCCTGAGAGCGCCACAGCGAGAACGAACAACCCGAATTCAAGCGAGGATAGAGGAACCATGGATACTGATATTTTTGAAAGCCACGAATCGGAAGTGATGAGTTATGCCCGTAGCTTCCCGGTGGTCTTCGACCAGGCCAAGGGTAGCTACCTGTACGACGAAACCGGCAAGGAATACATCGATTTCCTGGCGGGTGCTGGCACCCTGAACTACGGCCACAACAACCCGGTTCTGAAAGAAAAACTGCTGGAATACATTCAGCGCGACGGCATTGTTCACGGTCTGGACATGCATACCGCTGCCAAGCGTGAATTCATGGACACTTTTTATGAAGTGATCCTGAAGCCCCGCGATATGGACCACGTGATGCAGTTCACTGGTCCCACCGGCACCAACGCCGTGGAAGCGGCGCTCAAGATTGCCCGTGTCATCAAGGGACGCGAAAACATCATCAGCTTCACCAATGGCTTCCACGGTGTAAGCCTCGGCTCCCTGGCGGCCACCGGTAACAGCCACCACCGTGGCGTGGCCGGTGTCACCCTGGGCGGGGTGACTCCGATGCCCTACGACGGCTACCTGGGCGATGCCTTCGACACTACCGAGTACCTGGACAAGGTACTGGGCGATTCTTCCAGCGGCGTGGACCACCCCGCCGCCGTGATCGTGGAAACCGTTCAGGGCGAAGGTGGCATCAACGCCGCCAGCTTCGAGTGGCTACGCAATCTGGAAAAGGTCTGCCGCAAACACGACATGCTGCTGATTCTGGACGACATCCAGGCCGGCTGTGGTCGTACCGGTTCCTTCTTCAGCTTTGACGAGGTGGGCATCAACCCGGATATCATTACCTTGTCCAAATCTCTGAGCGGCTACGGTCTGCCGTTTGCCATGGTGCTGATGAAACCGGATCTGGACCAGTGGAAACCGGGCGAGCACAACGGCACGTTCCGTGGCCACAACCTGGCCTTTGTGACCGCCGCTGCTGCACTGAACCACTACTGGCGTGACGACAAGTTCGCCAAGGAAGTGCAGAAAAAGGCGGACATTATCACCGATCGTTTCCGCGAGATCGCCAACAGCTATGACGACCACTGGTTCTACCTGAACGGTCGCGGCATGATGCAAGGTCTGGTGGCCCGTGATGGTGAACTGGCCGAAGAAATCACCAAGGCCTGTTTCAAGCGCCAGCTGGTGATCGAAACCTCCGGTGCCGATGATCAGGTGATCAAGACCCTGTGTCCGCTGACCATCAGCGAAGAAGACCTGACCCGTGCGCTGGACATCGTCAAGGACAGCGTCAGCGAAGTGATGACCGACCGCATCAAGCGCGGCGAAGCTCACTCCGTATCCAGTCTGGCCGGCTAATTTTACCGCCAGCCCCCCTGGCTGGCCCGTCTCAGCGGGTCAGCCCTTCCACCCCTTACTCTGGAGAATGCATTCATGATCGTTCGCACTCTGGCGGAAGCCGAGAAATCAGAGCGCTGTGTCAAAGCCGAAAACGGTAACTGGCAGTCTGTTCGCCTGTCCCTGAAAGAAGACAAGATGGGCCACTCTTTCAACATTACCACCATCTTCAAGGGCACCAAGACGCACATCAAATACGCCAACCACTGGGAATCCGTCTATGTGATTTCTGGCAGCGGCAAGATCGAAACCCTGGATGACGGCAAGGTCTACGACCTGACCCCAGGCACCATTTACCTGCTCGACCAGCATGACGAACATTACCTGTATGGTGGCGAAAACGAAGACATGGTCGTTGCCTGTGCCTTCACCCCGCCACTCAGCGGCAAGGAAGTGCACGACGAAAACGGCGTATACCCGGCGGATCTGGATTGATAACAGCGACGCTGCACGCCACGAAAGAGGGACGCTTAAACGTCCCTTTTTTTATGGTTCACCGGTTTGGGACAATAGGCCACAGCAAGACCATCCCGTAGGAGCGTCGCTCGCGGCGCGATTATCAGGCGTATAGAATCGCGCCGCCACCGAGCGCAACGAAGGAACGCCCGCAGGGCGGCCCGAAGGGTGAGCGGAGCGAATAACCGACGCCCCTACGGACAGTTGGGAAGAGTAAACTCCCAATCCGCGAACCCAAAAAAAGGGCGCCGAAGCGCCCCTTTTTTCCGTAGGGTGCGCTTCGTTAAAACGCATACTTGGCAGTGAACTGCACGCGCTTGAGATCACCGTCATCGCCATTTTCCTGCTCGCGACTCCCGTAGATCAGTTCGCCCCCCAGTGACAAGGGCTTGGCCACCTGCCAGATCAGGTTGGCGTGGGCCGTTTCCACTGTCTTGTTGGTTGTTGCTGCCACGGTATCGGGGTTATCCGCTTCGCTGAGAGAAACCGCGAAGTTGGAACGCCAGCGCTCACTCCAGTGATGACGCAAGGCCAGCACCGCGCTCCAGGCATCGATCAGCTCAATATCACCATTGGCTTCAATCTGTCCCGCCCGGAAGGCGTTGAGCACGAAGTAACGACCCATGGCATTGCCATAGTTGGCCTGAAAACGAATGTCATCCCGTTCGCCAAGCATCAGGCGACCCGCAAAGGACACGCCATAGCCATATTCGCTTTCGTCCTGATCGACCCCACCAATGGTGTCCTGGTAGGCAAGCTCACGCCCCATGGCCGACAAGCTCATGTTGCCCCAGTCACCGGTGAAGTTATAACGAGCGACAATATCCGGCATGGCATTGTCGTCATAGGGATTCTGGGTGCCGCCATACAAGGTGGTAGAAGGATTCTCCAGCGACAACATCAACCCGCCATGGGTATAGCGAATCTGGGGTTGGCGCTCAAAGATGGTGCCGGACGAACCCACGAAGTCGAGGGTCTCGGGGAGTGCACTGACGTTAAAGAAAGTAGACCAGGTCTGGCCAAATAACCACTTGTCCCAGCTCAGATAGGCATGACGGATACGCGGCGCATAGCTGTTACTGATGCGCTCATCGCCAATGCCGTTGGTTTGGAAATCAATTTCGATATGCCCCTTTACCAGACCCGCAGAGGTCATGGTTGCACTCTTTAACCAGAAGCGGCTCTGTTTGGCATTGAAGTCGATCTCGGCAGAACTGGCTTCTCCGCCTACAGGAATCGTCGACGGAACCATGAAATCACGCCCGACGGATCCTCCGGCAATTTCACCGTCACTGTATTTACTGATCATGGTGTCGGCTTTGATAAAACCACCGAACTCGATCTGTGTCTTCCCCTCTGCCGGGGTACCCACACGCTCTTCCAGAATGATGATGCGCTCTTCCAGTGTTGCTGCCCCGGCAATGCCCGCATGTGCTACCAGTATCGCTGCACACAGGCGAGAGGGAGTTATTGCTTTCATGGCCCTGTCCTCTTGTTGTCATCAAATTGCAAGTGACTCCGAAGACAGCTTGCTGTCAGGGCGAGACCTTCTCCATTAGCCATAGGTCGAAGACAGGGAACCTTCTTTCACTGGCACAGTCACCCCCTGCGTAAGACCAAGGTCTAATACCGGCGCGAACGTCTGCTGCGCACAATACTGGCCATTGTTTCAGACCGCATACAGTCCAGGGAAAGGACGGGTCATCTCCTCCCCTTTTCTCCTTTTCTCCTTTTCTGTAT
>NZ_AQOQ01000019.1:0-71365 GCF_002888555.1 Alcanivorax sp. MD8A
GCATGCAAGGAGTTATTCAGAGGCTCCCTTGGTTTACTGCCTATCGCAGGATCATCCTTCATGAGTAGCAATACCTATGCTGAGAAATGGGAGATAAGGATGTCCATGCCTGCAAAAAACACGGTCTGTCTTTGGTTCAATGGTGATGCCGAAGAGGCTGCGCGGTTCTATGCCAGTGTGTTCCCGGATACCAGCGTGGATGCCATCAACCGGGCGCCGGGCGATTACCCCGCGGGAAAAGAAGGGGATGTGATCACTGTTGAGTTCACCGTGATGGGGATTCCCTGTCTGGGGCTTAATGCGGGTGATGCCTTCCGTCATGATGAAGCCTTTTCGTTTCAGGTGGCCACGCAGGATCAGGAAGAAACGGATCGCTACTGGAACGCGATTATCGAGAATGGCGGCCAGGAAAGTGCCTGCGGCTGGTGCAAGGACAAGTGGGGGCTGTCATGGCAGATCACCCCGGTGGTGCTGACCCAGGCCATCACCAGCCCGGATCGGGCACTGGCCAAGCGGGCCTTTGAAGCCATGATGACCATGCACAAGATTGATGTGGCAGCGATTGAGGCGGCGTGTTCGGCTGAATAGGCTGTTTCTTGGCGTGGCAGGGGACGCTCTGGCCTTGCCCCTGTTGTGGGCAGGCCAGACTGGCGTCGTTGTTGCTGTCAGTGCGCCACTAGTTCTCTCTCTCTGAGTAACGCTTCAATCTCAGGAATACTCGCCGGATCATCAATCGTGGACGGGATGTTATAGCGTTCGCCGTTAGCGATCTGGCGTAGCAGTTTGCGCAGAATTTTGCCCGAGCGGGTTTTGGGCAGGCGCTGGGCGATCAGGGTGTCTTTGAGACAGGCCACTGCGCCAATCTCCTGGCGGATGCGGGCGACCAGTTCGCTGTTGAGGGTGTCTGCTTCTACCTCCATGCCATCTTTGAGCAAGACCAGCCCAATGGGCACCTGCCCCTTGAGATCGTCGTTAATGCCGATGACGGTGCATTCGGCGACGGCCGGGTGGCCGGCGAGCACTTCTTCCATTTCGCCGGTGGAAAGGCGGTGGCCCGCCACGTTAATCACGTCGTCGGTGCGGCCCATGATGAACACATAACCGTCGTCATCCTTGTAGCCACCGTCGCCGGAGGTGTAATAGCCGGGAAACTGTTCCAGGTAGCCGGCCAGAAAGCGGTCATGGTTGCCCCAGACGGAGGGCAGGCAACTGGGTGGCAGGGGCAGTTTGATGGCCACGTTACCCTGTTGGTTAGGGCCCACTTCGTTGCCGTTGTCATCGAGTATGCGCACATCGTAGCCAGGGCTGGGCAGGGTGGCAGAGCCCGGTTTGCAGGGTTTGGGGTCGATGCCCATGAGGTTGGCGCAGATCCCCCAGCCGGTTTCGGTTTGCCACCAGTGGTCTACCACCGGCAGGCCGGTGATGTCCTTGACCCACTCGTAGGTGGGTGGGTCCAGCCGTTCGCCGGCCATGAAAAGGGTTTCCAGGGCGGAGAGGTCGTGTTGCTTGATGCCCTCGCCATTGGGGTCTTCTTTCTTGATGGCGCGGAAGGCGGTGGGGGCAGAGAACAGGGCTTTCACCTTGTATTCCTCCGCCACACGCCAGAAGGCGGCGGCATCGGGGGTGCGAACCGGTTTGCCTTCGTAAAGTACGGTGGACAGGCCACTGAGTAACGGGGCGTAGACGATGTAGGAGTGGCCCACCACCCAGCCCACATCGGAGGCGGCCCAGAAGGTGTCGCCGGGGTTCATGTTGTAGATGGCTTTCATGCTGTAGCGCATGGCCACGGCGTGGCTGCCATTGTCGCGGATCACCCCTTTGGGTTTGCCGGTGGTGCCGGAGGTATAGAGCACGTAGAGCGGGTCGGTGGCGAGCACGGGGGTGCAGTCCACCGGGCTGGCGGCGGCGACGGCTACCTGCCAGTCCAGATCGCGACCCGGTTGCAGGTCGGCGTGGGCCTGAGGGCGCTGGTAGATCACGCAGCGCTCGGGTTTGTGTCGGGCCTGCTCGATGGCCGCGTCTACCAGCGGTTTGTATTCAATGATCTTGTTCACTTCTACGCCGCAGGACGCCGAAACGATGACCCTGGGTTCGGCATCGTCGATACGTACTGCCAGCTCGTGAGCGGCAAAGCCCCCGAACACCACAGAGTGGATGGCGCCCAGGCGCGCGGTGGCGAGCATGGCCACGGCGGCTTCCGGGATCATCGGCATGTAGATCAGTACCCGGTCGCCTTTTTTCACCCCTTGCTGGCGCAGGGCACCCGCGAAGGTGGCGACGCGTTCGGTGAGCTCGGCGTAGGTGATGGCCTGTTTGCTGTTCGTGACGGGGGAATCGTAGTAGATCGCCACCTGATCGCCGCGCCCGGCAGCGAGGTTGGCATCCAGTGCCATGTGGCAGGTGTTCATGACGCCATCGGTAAACCAGCGGTCGATACCGTTTTCATCCTTGCCGAGAATGGTGGAGGGGAAGGTGAACCAGTCCAGCTGGCGGGCCTTGTCGGCCCAGAAGGTGTGGGGATCGTTGATGGACGTGGAATATTCTTGTTCGTAACTCATCTTTGGCCTCTTTTTGCCCCCGCTCGGGTACCAGCGGGGTGGTGCATAGCCCATGGTGACGCCGTTCGTGACGGATTGTCATGATGGACTGCACGGGTTGGCGATGTGCTTTCATGCTAGGAGGCGCTTGAGGGGGAGTGAATTAGACCAAAGTTTGTAGCGGTGATTCGTGGAAGTCAGGGGCGTGGGGAGGCGTGATGCGTGTTTGCGTCAATGCACTTGTGGATCACCTGCGCCACTATAGGGGCCCATTCACAATGACGGAGGGTGAGCATGTATATCGCAATGAACCGTTTCAAGATCAAGCCAGGCTGTGAGCAGGATTTCATCGAGATCTGGAAAGGGCGGGATACCTACCTGCAGGAAGTCCCGGGCTTCAAGGAGTTTCATCTTCTGCAGGGGGCGACGAATGATGAGTACACCCTGTTTTCGTCCCACGCGGTATGGGAATCTCAGGCCGCATTTGAAGGCTGGACCAAATCCGAGGCATTCCGCAAGGCGCACGCCAATGCTGGCGCCCGCCGCGATATCTACCTGGGCCCGCCCCAGCTGGAATGTTTCGAGGTGGTGCTGTAACCCCGCTGCTTTGCCGTAGGCGTACGCCCCTGGGCAGGGACGGAGATGGAACAGCGTGCGCTTTCTGTGGCTCGGTGTCCTCTGGGGTGAACGCCGAGCCGCCCCTGACATCGCCGCGCTGAGCGGCGTGTCTGCCGGGTACCGCGTTATTTAGGGTCGCCGGTTTCGTTGGACTCGCCATCGTTGGCTTTCGGCGGTGTGCTGTTGTCGTCGCTCTGTTCTTTTTTACCCTCGATGGTCAGCTGCTCGCCGTCGCCATTGCGGATATGAATATCCAGCTGGCTGAAGGCGATTTCCACGTCGTGCTCTTTGCACAGGGCATCAATATGGCGATTCAGCTCGTCGGTGGCGGCCAGACGGTCGTTGATGTCGCTCACGTGAACGCGCAACTCATGATCCAGTGTGCTGGCACCGAAGCTCATGAACAGCACCACGGGCTCAGGGTCACGCAGCACACGACTGTTTTCTTTGGCCGCCTGTAGCAGGATTTCACGGCACTTTTTCAGGTCTGAGCCATAGGCAAAGCCGACACGCAGGATAATCCGGGTGACGGTGTCGGACAGCGACCAGTTGATCAGTCGCTCGGTCACAAACACCTTGTTGGGCACCAGAATTTCCTTGCGGTCAAAGTCGATCAGGGTGGTCGCACGAATGCGTATCCGGCTGACGGTGCCGTCGAGGTTGTTGATGGTGATCACGTCGCCGATGCGGATGGGGCGTTCAAACAGCAGGATGATGCCAGAGATAAAGTTGGCAAAAATTTCCTGCAACCCGAAGCCCAGGCCAACCCCAAGGGCGGCAACCAGCCATTGCATCTTGTCCCAGCTCAGGCCCAGCGAGCCGAGCGTCAGCACGATACCGCTGGCAACAATCACGTAGGACAGCAGGGTGGTGGTGGCATAACTGGTGCCCTGACGCAGATCCAGCCGCGACAGCACCAGCACTTCGAGCAGCCCCGGCAGATTGCTGGCAAGCAGGAATGTGACTGCGCCGATAATCAGCGCCGCAATCACGTCCCCCAGGCTGATCAGCGAGCTGGTGGCGGCCTGACCACTGCCTTCGCTGGTTTCCCACAGCACGATGTTGTCGGTGTAGGCGAAGGCGTGTAACACATCGGCCCAGACCCAGTACACCATCAGGCCGACGACGGCGACCAGGGCCAGCCGGATCAGGCGCAGGGATTGCTGGTTGACCTGCTTGAGGTCCAGTTGCGGTTCTTCCACTTCCACGGCTTCGGCACTGCTGGTGTCTTTCTGTTCGGCCTCCCGCTGGGCCACGGCACGCTTGTAGGAAAGTCGCTGTGCGGCCACGGCCAGGCCACGTACCGCGGTGGCATCAAGAATGATCCACAGGGCGACCAGGTAGAGGCTGTAGATCATGTGTCCGGCCAGGCGAACAGAGGTGTAGTAGTAACCCACGCCGGTGAGCACGATCAGGGTCAGGGGGGCGAGGAAGCATAACCCCGTGGCCAGGCCTTTCATGGTGCGGCTGTAGTGGCGGCCGGGGTACGACAGGGCGACCCACGGCAGGCTGACCATGATGGTGATCAGCGAGGCCACCATGATCACCAGCCCCAGCCGGTCATTGCTTAGCTGCGCGGGCCACTGGTCACCAAAGGCCACCAGAAAGATCATCGGAATCAGCGCCAGGCCGGACACGGCCAGCCGGCGGCGCATCTGATGGTTGTACTCCATATTCCAGCGGAAATGCCGCTGGGCAATGCCATCGGTTTTCAGCAGACGGTAGAGCACTTCGAAGACCAGCCAGAGCAGGGCAAGCTGGGCAACGGCGGCCCCCATGACGCTGGTGAGGGTGCCGGGTTGAATCCACAGACCAATGGCAACCAGGGCCATGAAAATCGGGATGGGCGCAGCGATCAGCACGGTGTAGAACAGGCTGAGAGGGGTATGGGACTGGCTGTCACGACGCAGGAAGCCCACATCCTTGTTCATGTCGCTGATGCGCTTTTTCAGCCGGGAACGGATCGTGATCAGAACAACGGTGGGAATCAGCAGACCCAGCAGCCAGACCCATTTGCGTTTGAACAGCCCTGCGGTGCCTTCCCAAAGTTCTTCCCAGGGCATGTCGCGAATCTGGTCCACTAGTTCGCTGGGTAGCCTGCCGAGCCATTCGAAACTCAGTGGCTGGTTGCTGGGCATCCAGAAGGTTTGTTCCGAGATCGTGGTATGCAGGCTGAGGGTGATCTTGATGAGCTGCTCATGGCTTAGCTGGGTGCGCGTGAGGATGGCCAGTTGGCGGCTCAGTTCCTGGTCCAGCTGGTCGTACAGTTCCAGGCGCTCTTCGCGCAGGATGCTGAAAGCCTTTTCCAGATCCGCAGACAGCGGCTTGTCGAGCTGAGCCTGCGAGGGGAGCGGGGAATCATCCAGATCGTTCATGGCCTGTTCAATTTCAAATTGCTTCAGGCGGGCATCGGAGATGTCCTTGCCGAGATCGAGCTCTTCCTGATTTTGGGGAAGACTTTTCTGCTGTTCGTAGAGAATGCGCGACAATAGCAGGCTGCCTTCGAGCATGCGGATCTGATCGTTGACGGTGGCGGACAGCGAGCGGGCCTTGTCCAGCTCTGTCTTGGTGTTGACGGCCTTACGCAGCAGGTTGTTGACGTTTTCGCTGGCGCTGGCCAGCTGTTTGCGCAGGGCCTGGTTTTTCTCCATGGCTTTTTGTACCTGCGGGTGCTCCAGCACGGCGGCAGGGATGTCGCTCTCAGGCGAATTGGCCAGCTCTTCAAGCTGGTTGCTGCGACGTTCATTGATCAGTGGCTGCAGGGCATCGAGACGGGCTTCGATGAGATTTTGTTCCAGCTTGTCGGTTTGTTGACGCAAGCGGGCCACGTCCTGCTGCTTGTCGACGATGGCCAGTTCCTGGTTATAGCGTTCAATGCGGCTTTCCAATGCCTTGAGTTCGGTGTTCAGGCTGCGGGTTTGCACGTCAGACAGGTTTTCACCGTCCTCATCGACTCCCTGATTCAGGCGGGTGCGGATGGTGTCCATGCGATCCATGGCCCGACTGATGGCGTTTTGCGCCTGTTCCGGCAGGGTTTGCGCGCGGGTCAGGTCGCTGTTGGCCTCCGC
Organism: Alcanivorax sp. MD8A; assembly: GCF_002888555.1. Taxonomy (NCBI): domain Bacteria; kingdom Pseudomonadati; phylum Pseudomonadota; class Gammaproteobacteria; order Oceanospirillales; family Alcanivoracaceae; genus Alcanivorax; species Alcanivorax sp. MD8A. The sequence goes on from NZ_AQOQ01000019.1 coordinate 6,224, forward strand.
CAGGTCTTCCTGATTTTTTTCCAGAGCATCGAGTTGGGCAACCAGGGCCTGAATCAGCTCCTGCAGGGTGTTGTCCTGATAGTGCTTGTCCCAGTCTGTGTTTCGCTCCTGGCGCAGTCGGGTCAGCTCTGCCTCAAGGCGAGTACGCTTGGCCGGGGCGTCGCTGGCGAATTGCTTGAGGTCTTCGATCTGTTCACGGTTGCTGTCGATTTCCTGACGGAACTTGATGGTGTCGCGTAGCTGCTCTTTGTCAGGGTTTTCTGTGCCGTCGGATTTTTTATCGCTGGTCTCCGTAAGCTGTTTCTGCAAATCGCCAACACCGGGCAAGGAAAAGCTGCCGGTCTGGGCGGTGGCGAACAGGGGCAAGATCAGCAAGAGGACGAGAGTGAGTCGTCGATCCATAACAACGCGGGCTCCGGGAATCGAAGTAAAGCCCTGTTGTATCACAGGGCCGTGATGAATGCTGTGGTGGTGGCGGTATTCGGCCTGGCGGTTGGTAAATTGAATGCCGCTCATCGGCATTGTAACGGGCTGAGGCGCCGCTGGCAGAAAATGTCCATCAAATGTCCCGCCACGCCCTAGGGCTGTGATATACGTTTGGTTATTGTTTGTTCAATTCGATAACAATTTAACAACAAAACGGGAGGGGACCCCCATGAAGATGCTAGCGCTTACCGGCCTGCTTGCGGCCGCGGTATTGTCACTACCAGCCCACGCCTTTCAGCAAATCACCCATAAGCGCATCGCCATTGATGCGGTGAACTACATGAAGGCTAACCCGCAAACCACCGAGTACAACCGCCTGAAAGCCTGGGTGAATGCCGCGGGTTACAGCATGGATCAGTTTGCCGAAGTGATCGGGCAGGGCGCTTATGACGTGGATGACTTCCAGGATACCTACCTGTGCGGCGCGGTGACCGGGGACTGTGTGTATGCCCCGGTATTCAACGCTGGCGCCTCGCTGGTGAATTACACCTCCTATTGGCACTTCCAGAACCATACTCGGGGTTCCGATGTGCACGGTAATGACTTCGGCGGTTACAACTACGACCTGCTGACCGTGTGGGGCGATATCGACAATCTGGCGGCTACCTGGCTGGTCGGCGATTACATGGATGATGGCAACGGCGGTATGACCGGTTGGTGTTTCTGGAGCTGCGCCGATGACAGCGAGTACAACACCTATGGTGTGACCGAAGCCAACTACCGCCAGGGCAGCTACTCGAGCAAGTCCATGTACGATGATTTCGAGGAGATGCCGTTCCAGCCCATCGATAACCTGGGGCAGTACTGGTACAGCCAGTTCCTGGCAACGCCCACCGCCCAGACCCTGGGTTTCGTGATGCATACCACTGACTTGCTGCAGCCCCACCACGTGTGGACCACCTCGGCCCTGAATCACAGCGGTTGGGAGTCCTGGGTGGCGGATTACTATGACAGCGAAAACCTTAACAACAGCGCACTGGTGGATCAGGCGATGATGGACTACACCCCGCTGTCCACCAGCAGCAATGATATCCGTCCACTGCTGACCCAGGGTGGGGCGCTGGCCTACGGTAACGGCGGTATTGTGCTGTCCAGCACCGACCACGGCGACCGTGTTCAGGTGGCGCAGGTGGTGATTCCCCATGCGACTGCCATGGTGGTGCACCTGTTGAACCACGCGGCGGTGAAAGTGAACCCCTAACAGGCTTATCGCCTGTGGCCCTCCTGCTTTCTGCGACACGTTGAAAGCAGGCAGGGCGCTTCCAAAACAATAACAAGGGTGGCGCCATGAAACGCTTGATTCCCATTCTGTTTGTGGTCTTTCTTGCTGCGGTGTTACTGGGCCCGGTGGCCTGGCAGGCATGGGGTCCGCTACCGGACTCTGTCGCGGCGAGAATCAACGGTGAGGATTTGCCGGCGGACACCCTGGCGGTGTTTGTGGCCGCCGCGCGCCGCGCCGATCCGACGACGACTCCCCAGGCTGTGCTCAAGGGACTGGTGGAAAACCGGTTGCTGGCGGGCATGGCGGAGCACGATGATCATCACGGCCACCACGCCGCCCAGGTCGGCTCCGGCAATGTGGGCTATGACCGAGATACGGTGCGAGAGCAGCAACGCTTTCGGCTGTTGCGTTCGGCTTTTGCTGAGCCCTTGCGGACCGCCGTGCAAACCCGTGGTGCCGACAATAGTCTGACGTATCTGACGCAGTCTCTGGAGCTGGACGCGACGGCGTTGGCCCCCATGCTGACCCTGGAACAAGCTCTCTATACCACCATGACAGAGGCCCAGCAGCAGGCGGCGAAGCAGTACGTGTTGGCCCGTTACCGGTTTGCGGAGTCACAGCCGGAACAGACCCTGAGCCTGTGGGATCTTTACCGCCGCCAGAACATTCAGCTCAAGGTGCAAATGCACAATCTGAATCTGGCCTTTGTTCGCGAAGCCATCAAACAACAGCTCACCATGGAGTTCGTGTTCTACTGGTTTGAACAGGAGTCCGGCCTGTCTCGACAGGCGGTGGCGGCAGTGGACCGTTGTCTTGAGGATGCGTTGCATCGCGATGCCCTGCTGCATGAGATGGGGCTGATGCACGACATTCACGATGATAACCCCGCCCTGCGGGAGCAGGCGGGCAAGGTCACCCAGCAGCAGATTGCCGGGTACTACGCGGCCAACAAGGATCAATTCACCCGTGTCGAGCGCGTGCGGGGACGCCATCTACGGGTAGATTCCCAGCAGGCGGCGGATCGTATTGTGGCGGAGATTCGCGATGGCTTGTCGTTCGAGCAGGCGATCGTTCAGTACTCACTGGCAGAGGATGCCCGCGACGGTGGCCAGCTGGGGTGGATCGATCGGGAGACTCGCAATGACCACTGGATGCTGGCGTTGGCCTTTGTGCAGCCAGAGGGGCGGGTATCTGCACCGTTTCGTAGCCCGGCGGTCAGCGGTGCCCCCTATTGGGAAATTCTTCAGGTGGATGAAAAAGTCATGGGTTACCAGCCGCTGGACAGTGAATCGGTACGTTACCGAGCCTCGTTGGCGATTGCCCGTGAACAGCTTGAAGCCCGGTTTCGTGAGCAGCTGGCGGACGCCAGTGCCGATGCGTCACTGCGCATCAATCAGGGTGTCATGTGATGAAACCCGGGCCGTTAGTCGCACTGGTTGTTGTGGGTCTGGGGATTACCCTGGCCGTGTGCGTGGCTTGGGCCCGGCTGCATGATGACACCCCGACAGCTGCAGTGGCAGAGCCCCTGGTCCCCCCGGCAACGGTGAGCCCGTCGATGGCCGAGAAGTTGCCTGCGGATGAGGCTGAGACGATGCCGACCTACATCGGGGATCGGGGTATCGACGGCCCGGCGTCCAATGCGTCGCAGGGGGGCGCCCCTGCGGTGGTGCCGGTGCCCTCTGCCAAGGCGGTGGCGGCATTGCGAGAGAGCATGGAAAACGGTGACCCCCGCACCCCGCCACTGGCGCGCAGCACCAACCTGCGTGAGATGCCGTCTGCCGAGGAGCTGGCGGACCCGGGGCTGTACCAGCAGTACGAAATGCGCCAGAAGCAGCAGGTGTATGCCTCTTTTGTGACGGCAGCCAACCGCAAGATTGGCGAGCTGGAAAGTCTGATTGAACAGGGGGAGGCATTTGGCATCGATCCGGAGCAGCTGGCCGAAGGCCAGCGCAAGCTGGATGGTCTGATGGCGCAACGCGATCAGTTGCTGGAACAACACCCGGAGCTGGTCGAGCCGGAGGCGGGGCAGGAGTAGCCCAGGGTGTTCGCGGTGTCGAGAATATTCTCGTCATCCGGTGCCAGGTTCAGTGCCTTGCAGAGGCTGCGTCTGGCGGCGGTGCTATCTCCCTGTTGATGCTGGGCGAACGCCAGGTTGTTCCAGGCCGCGGCCATCTCAGGCGCCGCCTTTACGGCATGCTCGAAGGCCTCCAGAGCGGCAGGCTTGTCTCCGCCTTGCCACAGGGCATTGCCGTAACCAAACCATAGCTCGCCACTGTCGGGGAAGGCCTTCACGGCTTGGGGCCAGTAATCCATGGCATTGGGGGTGGCCGAGATAGCCCGGAAGAGCGGCTGCGGTTCGGCACTGGACGGCAATTCGCCGGGGGCGATGAGGGTGAATCCCCATTGCTCTGCCCGTGCCCAGGTGCGGATAAACCGGTTCCAGTGCGTGGTTTTGCTTTGCGTGGTGCCGCTATGCATCACCACCGTCTTGCCTTCATCGTGATACCCGGTGACCACGGAATAGTGCCATTTCGGCCAGCTGGGCAGGGCCAGATTCTGCATCACCAGCACCGGGCGGCCTGCCTGTAATTCCTGATACAGATGTTTGGCATCGTTGACCGGGTAGGCCAGCAGGCCCCGGCTGCGAGCCGCCGCCATCAGCTCGATTCCCAGACTGCCCTTGCGCTCAGGTAGCCAGACTTCGTCCACCAGCGCATCGGCGCTGACCGGTTTCCCGGCCCATTGCAACATCATGGCCAGCGCGGCCGGACCACATTGGTAGGCCTCTTGCGGGACAAAGGGCACCACGACCTGTTCATGCTGGGCGATCTGGGCACTTTGCGGTGGCGGAACACTCTGACAGGCGCTCAAGAGCGCGATCAGAATGAGCAGGAGGGTTGCCGCGGCAGCGCGGTTACGGGGCTGTGACGCACACGCCAGCGGGGGCGCTGGCGTGTGGGAACGAAACATCAACGTCATCGATCAGCTGACGGGATCAATCACCGGGAAGACATCGGTGGCACCCAGCAGATCCAGAATCACCAGAATCAGGATGATGGCAAGCACGATGCCCAGGACGCCCTGACCTGCGGGCAGCTCTTCAGATTTCTGTGCCAGTTGCTGCAGCTCCTGATGAGAAAGACGATCCAGACGCTCGCTGACCTGTTCCTTGGTGACACCATTTTTTTCCAGTGCCTGCGCGGCGGCTTGATGATCCATCAACTGCATGACTTGCGCTTTCATGGCGGCGCGATCCTGTTGCTGGATGACGGTATCGTTACCGACCATGGCCGCATGGGCGGCCGGGACGACCATCAGTTGCATGAACAGGAAAATGGATGACGCAACGAGTCCTGTCAGTCGCTTGGACATGGTGGGGTTCTCCTTCTCAGCTCAAGTTGGAATTACTGTGACGCTATTGAAGAAAAATATCTGCATCCCCATGCCGGTTTTTTACAAGGACTTTACCGATTACTGCGCTTTTTACACCGTTTTGCGCCAGTTGTTGCTGGGCATGCTCTGACATAGCGGCAGGTAAACAGAACACCAGACCACCACTGGTTTGCGGATCGCACAAGGCTGTTTTCAGGGCCTCGCTGACGCGCTCGCGCGCCTGGCAATGCATCAGTATCTGCCGGTTGGTGTCGCTCAGCGTACTGGCGATGCCTTCCTGAATCAGTGTCAGGGTGCCGGGCAACAACGGGATCTTGTCGGTATCCAGCGTCATGCTGACATCGCTTTGCTGGCAGATTTCATGCAGATGGCCCAGCAAGCCAAAACCGGTGATATCCGTGCAGGCATGGACCGGCAGTGACCCCATGGCGTCACAAGCGGGACCATTGCTGAGCAACAGGCTGTCGAGGGTGGCCGCGAGCCAGGGGCTGCGCAAGGCGTTGCCGTGCATCATGGCAGCCAGTTGGACGCCACTGCCCAGCGGTTTGGTCAGAATGATCACATCGTCGGGCTGGGCGCCGCGTTTGTGCCACAGGACACCGGCCGGTGCGCTGCCATTGACGGTAAACCCCGCGGCCATTTGTGGCCCTTCTGTGGTGTGTCCGCCGACCAGGGTGCAACCGGCACGGTTCAGCTCTCGTACGGCCCCCGCCATTAACCGCTGCAGGTCTCGGCCCTGCAGTTTGGGGTGATGCCAGTTCACGGTGATATTTGCCAGGGCGGAATGGGGCCGGGCGTTCATGGCATAGAGATCACTGAGGCTGTGTAGTGCGGCAATCCGGCCAAACCGATACGGTTCATCCACAAAGGCGGGGAAGTGATCCAGGCTTTGCACCAGTCGCTGGCCGGCGGGCCAGTCGATCACGGCGGCATCGTCGGCGGTGTCTACCCCGGCGTGGATGCCGGCATTGAGATGGGGTTGCAGGTCGGCGAGTGCGTCGCTTAACGCCTGGCTGCCCACCTTGGCTCCACAGCCCGCGCAGTGCAGTGGCATTGCTTGCGAAGAGGGGGCGCTCGGGGTGGCCGACATGGTGGGCAAGTCGATACCGAACTTGTCCATGAAGCGGCGATCAATGCGATCTTTCCAGCGCCAGACGAATTTCCCTGACAGGGCGGGCAGTCCGGTTCGGGACGCCACCGCCTGCTTGTCTCCGGTCGACAGTAACGACAGAAAATGGCGTTGGGGCCGATAGGGTTTCAGCGGGGCTTCGGTTATGGCTGCGCGTAAATTGTGGGCGAGCACTCCTGCCTGGCGTACCGCGTAGACCCCGGCCTTGGGCAGGGGGGAAGGGAACGCTGCACAATCGCCTGTGGCAAACACGCGCGGGTGGCTCAGGCTGCGCAACTGCGCGTCGACTTTTACAAAGCCCTGAGCCTCACAGGCAAGCGAACTGTTCGCCACCACCGGGATGCCGCGCACCCCGGTGCACCACACGATGCCGTCTGCGGGCAGTGGCTGGTCGTTGGCCAGCAGCGTTTCTGCGTTGTCGGCCCGGGTCACCCGGGTGTGCTCCTGCAGCTGGATATTGTAACGCTGCAAGTGCCGTCGCATGCGTGCTTGCACTGCGGCACCATAGCCCGGCAGCAGCGTGCCGCCGGTGAGCAGGCTGAAGGTCACGGGGCGTTGTTGCTGGCGGCAATACTCCGCCATGGCCAGCACCATTTCTGTGCCACCGGCACCGCCGCCGACCACGGCCAGATGGTGTTTATCAGCGTGGTTGCGCCATTGCTGCCAACGCTGCCAGAAGGTGGCGACGGGTTTGACGGCGAGCACCTGGGGATGGCTGTCGCCGATCGGAGACAGGTCCGGTGTGGCGCCCACGTCCAGGCTCAGCCAGTCATAACCCAGGGTGCTGCCGTCACTGAGTTGCACGGTGTGCTGATCGGCGGCCAGCGAGGTGACGCTGGCGTGTACAAAGCGGGCGCCGGTGGCCAGACATAACCGGTACAGATCGACCTGGGTCTCGGCGGGGGCATAGTGCCCGGCAATCAGCCCGGGCAGCATGCCGGAATAGGCACTGGTCGGGTCGGATGACACCAGCGTGATGCGCACACCGGGTATCGGCTGCATGGCCAGCATGCGCAGGGCCAGACAGTGGCTATGGCCACCGCCGATGAGCAGCAAATCGGTGTGGGCGGGAGGAATATTCACAGCAGAATGTCGCCTTTCAGGTAACAGCGCGCTTCACCACTCAGCGATACCCTGTCGCCGGTCATCTCGCAGAACAGTTCGCCACCACGAGCAGACAGCTGCCGGGCATGCAGTTGTTTTTTTCCGAGTTTGTCTGCCCACCAGGGCACCAGGGTGCAGTGGGCAGAGCCGGTAACCGGGTCTTCGGGCACCCCTTTTGCGGGAGCAAAAAAGCGGCTGACGAAATCACAATCCTCTCCGGGGGCGGTCAGCATCACGGCAAAGGTATCCAGTGCCGCGATGGCGGAAAAGTCCGGCTGGTATTCACGAACGCAAGCGGCACTGTCCACTTCGATGAGCAGATCACGGGCTTGCGCGGCGGCGCGAATCGGTACGCCCAGAGCGTGTTCGAGAGTGCTTGTTTCGGTGATGGGGGTCGCAGGCCGGGCAGGGAAGTCCAGCGTTAGCCGCTGGCCGCTGCGGGTGACATACAGTGGCCCGGAGGCAGAGTTGAAGCGCACCCGTTCCCCGGCAAACCCCAATGCATTAAAGACCACCCATGCGGCGGCCAGTGTGGCATGACCGCACAAATCCACTTCTACCCGGGGGGTAAACCAGCGTAGTGCATAGCCGGTGTCATCCGGCACCAGAAACGCGGTTTCCGACAGGTTGTTTTCCAGTGCGATGTTCTGCAGCAGGGCGTCGTCCAGCCAGCGCTCCAACGGCACCACTGCGGCAGGATTGCCCCGGAACAGGGACGAGGTAAAGGCATCAACCTGATAGAGCTTCATATTTCCCTTTGCAGTCGTTGTTCACGATCGGCGATTTACACGCCGAGCCCGGGTTTGAGCCGCAGGCGTTTACGCAGTCCGCGCGACAGGGCATCGACACCGAGATTCAAGATGACCGTGGCCAGTATCAACAGGGCGGTACGGTCAAAACGGAATTCCGCCACGCTGGAATCAATATAGAAACCCAGGGTGTGGATGCCAAGGATCCCCAATACTGCCGTTTCCCGCATGATCACTTCCCAACGGTATAACAGAAAGGCCAGCAGGTTGGGGCTGACCCGGGGAAGGACTTCCCAGGCATACCGATTGACTCCGCTGGGGGCATCCGCCCTTAGCACCAGTGTTTCGCTGAAGCGCCCGGTCAGGTGCGCGACGATGGCACCGGTATGCAGCGCCAGCGCCAGGATGCCCGGCAGCATGGACGGACCGAGCAAGATCAGAAAGAAGAAAGCCAGAAAAAACTCCGGCGTGGTGCGTAAGACCACCAGCAACCCATGGCCTGCATGGCGGCTTGCCCGGTTACCGAACAAGGGCGAAATCAGCGGGAACAGCACCAGTGACAGGAGTGCGGTGACCAGCAAGGCCGCCATGCCTAGCACTACGGTTTGCCACAGCCCGGGCCAGAGTTGCTGGTGCCAGAGGCTGATCAGCCATGACAGCAGCTCGCTAGTTCCCCCGCCATGGCGCAAGGGCGCCGGGACCAGATCTTCGGTGACAAAGCGAACCAGCGTGTCGAGCTGACCATGGAAGAGCGGTGGCGCCCAGGCGATGGCGGCGATCAGGTAGAGGGCCACCAGAGCGGGTCGTAACCACCAGCGCAACGTAAAAATCAGGGCAAAGAACAGATACAGCAGGGCGGCACCCTGATCGTAGGTGCCTTCGCGAAACGCGGTTTCCAGATGAAAGCCAATGGTGGGCAGCCCGATGAAACCGAGGATGGCAGAGGCACGAATGGCGCACTCCAGGCGATAGCCGCCGTAGGCGCGAAACGCTCGCCAGACCAAAGGTAAACGGGCATAGAAAAACAGGCTGAGGGACGAGGTGTGTTGCGGCAGGGCACGGCCGGGTGCCGGATCAGCTTCCTCCAGAAATTCACCGAATACCTTGGCAAAAATGCCGGCATAGGGGATGGCGATGGCGAGCACACCGGTGATGGTGCTGAGCCCGGTCACCTGCAACAACAGCAGCCCCCAGAACAGCTCATGAATGGCCCTCAGGCAGGCCGCCACACTGCGCACCGCCCGGCGATGCCAGAGCATGGCCATGAGGAAACCCAACAGCGCGCCAAGGGCGGTACCTTGCCAGGCGAAGGACAGGGTATTGGCGAGGGCGTGCCAGAGAGCGTCGGTGGCAAAGAAATCCGGTGACAGAAAACCGCTGGCCATCCGTTGCAGTTCATGGCCGGGGGAGGAGCGGGTGATCTCCAGATCCGCGAGCAGAAACGCGAGCAGCCCGGCCACCGCCAGCCAGCCGCTGGTGCGGCGCCACTGGCTGGCGGTGGTATTCAGGGTCGGGGTCATTGGTAGAGCGCATCCAGATCCGCCAGCGACAGGCTGTCGCTGGGGGCATCCAGGGCGATCTCTCCGTGGCGAAGACCAATGATGCGCTGGCAGCAAGCCAGGGCCAGACTACGGTCGTGCAGGGCCACCACGGCGGTGGTGTGTTGTGCCAGGGTATGCCGGAGCAGCGTTAGCCCCTGGTGTTCATCCAGGCTGGAGACCGGCTCATCGGCAAGCAGTACTGGGCGCCGGGTATAGAGCGCACGGCCCAGAGCCACGCGTTGTGCCTGCCCACCAGAAAGTCTGTCGACGCTGGTGAACAGTTTGTCTTCCAACCCCAGCGTCTGCGCCAATTCGCCTACGGCGTGTTTTTCCGCTGCACTGGGCAGCAGCAGCGTGCGAAGGTTGTAGAGGGTGGAGTGGCGTGCCAAGGCACCCATGTAGATATTGTGGAAGACACTCAGCATGGGTACGAGCGAGCCGGCCTGGGGGCACCAGGCCACCTGGTGTTCCTGCTGCTGACGCAGGGCCTCAAGTAGCGTGGACTTGCCCGCCCCGGATGGGCCGAGCAGGGCGACTATTTCACCGGCGCCGATACTCAGGCTCAGTGACTCAAACACCGCCTGGCCGGGGTGGCCAAGCGATGCCTTGTCGAAGCTGAACACCTAGGGCGTGTCCAGCAGACCAATTTCCGCTGCGGTGTCTTCGATAGGGGCGTAATCGTCATTGCTGGCGGGGATGAATTTCTCCCGCGGGAAGGCATTCAACAGTACAGGATCGTCGATGGCGAGCAGGGCGTCGGTGACTTTCTGGCTGAAACCGTCACCAAATTTCTCGTCCAGATCCCCGCGTACGGTCCAGTGGTAATCGGGGTACACCGGGGTTTCCCAGATGACCTGCACTTTGCCGGTATCGATCTTGCCTTCGGCCAGCTCGCGCTCCCAGACCTTGTAGTTGACCGCGCCGGTGGCATAGGCGCCGCTTTGCACGAGCGCAATGGTGCGGCTGTGGTCGCCGGAGAAACCGACCTTGTCGAACAGGGCATCCGGTGCCTGGCCAAAGGTTTCACGCAGATAGAATTCCGGCATCAGACGGCCGGAGGTGCTGCCTTTGGAGCCGAAGGTGAAGGAGGGTTGGGCAACGAAGTCTTCGCCAAGGGTATCAACCGGGCTCAAGCCGGTACTGGTGTTGGCAATAAAGTAGCTTTTGAAAGCGGTGTCTTCCTGGCCCTGGGCAATGGCTTGTGAGCCCGGTACCAGACGGCGCGCTTGCACCCCCGACAGCCCGCCAAACCAGGCCATTTGCACTTGATCGTTGCGGAAGGCGGTGACCGCTGAGGCGTAGGATTTCACCGGTACGTATTTCACGGGTACGCCCAGTTGCTCTTCCAGATAGAGAGCAACCACGCCAAAACGTTTTTCCAGTTGGGATTCATCCTGATCCGGGATGGCGGTGAAAGTGAAGGTCCCCAGGTGAGGCTCGTTGTTGCAGGCAGACAGCAGCATGGCCATCAGCAGAGCGGCAAGCAGTTTGAAGCGCATTGTTGACTCCGTTCAATAGGGAGGCGTACCGGGCGGAACAGGGTGTGCGGGTGCCGTGGGCCCGGCCAGACACGACGGGGAAATTATAGGAATGCTGACGCCGGGTTGCCAGAGCCGGTTAACACTACCGGGATAGCTCCTCCACAGGCCCGGGAGTCAGTGCTATTGACTGGCATTGCGCTCATTCAGAAACGCCATGACCTCGTCACGGCTTCCCTCGAACACGATCTCGCCATGTCGTCGGGAAAGCATGTAGTCGTACATGGGGTCGTAGTAATCTGCCAGCAGGGTGTGAATCCATTCGCGATGCAGTTCGGTATCGCCGTTGATGGCCTGGACCGCAAGTGCTTCCTCCAGCACCTGACGCAACTGCTGGTGGCGCAGGCCGCCCAGGCGCCGGCGAATGCGGTCCATGGCGGCGAGCAATTCCTCACCCAGTTGCTGCAGCGCCTGTTGTTCACCAAAGTGCTGGCGATACTCCTGCAGTGGGCCGACCACATAGTCTTCCAGCGTGACCTGAACGCGAGACGCCAGCGTCTCATTGATCACGATGCGCGGCTGGCTCTTGATACGGTCCTGCAGACTGAAGGGTAAATGGCAGCGTCCGATCAGCTTGCTTTCATCTTCCAGCAGCACCGTTTGATGGTTGGCAGCGTGGGCTTTCAGCAGGTCAATGCTGAGGGTGTTTTCAAAATAAATCTGGCTGGGCTGCCCGCCGGGGCGACGCCCAAATGCGGACCCGCGGTGATGCGCGATGCCTTCCAGGTCAATAGCGTTGGGCTGGGCTTCGATGACACGGGTTTTGGCGCAGCCGGTTCTGCCGCACAGGATTTCGAAATGCTGGGCAGCGATGCGGTTTTCCAGCTGGTTGAGCAGGAAGGTCCGCATGGCCTTGTAGCCACCCCGAATCAGTGGGGCATCGACCCCTGCCTCTGTTAGCCAGGCCTGGGTGGTCTGGCTGCGCAGGCCACCCCGGAAGCAATAAAGATAGCCGTGGGGGTTGTCGCGCCACCATTGCTGCCACGCTTGCATGCGCTTGTCCCGCTCTTCACCGCTGACCAGCTGGTTGCCCAGATCAATGGCTGCCTGCTGCCCATGCTGCTTGTAGCAAATACCGATCTGATGCCGTTCGTCATTGTTGATCAGCGCAATATTGGTCGCGGCAGGGAAGGCGCCCTTGGAGAATTCCACAGGGGCACGCACATCCAGTAGAGGGATGTCGTTGAGAAACAGGGATAGATAATCGTGGCAGTCATCGCGCATGGAGAGGAAGTTTACGGCAGCGGCACGCGACAAGCTATCAGCTATCAGCTATCAGCTATCAGCTATCAGCTATCGGCTATCAGCTATCAGCTATCAGCTATCAGCTACGCTGGATTGGAAGGGCAACCCCAAAATAGTTCCGGGATTTTTTAGAAGAACGGAAACGCTTTCCCGATCGTTGAGTTCGGCGCTATTAAATAACCTGAGCACTTTGTAGGAGCCATGCTCGCATGGCGAACCGAGCCCAAGCGAGGTATAGATTCCAGAGCGTATGCATGACGCTGCTCGCATACCCACCCGAAGAGATCCCAGAGACAAATCCAACTGCGCCCCTGAACCGCTGCACGCACCTCTACACCACCCCCCGGGCACAAAAAAACGCGGGCAGGGTACCGTGGGATCCCCACGGCCCTGCCCGCGTTCTGGCGTCTGGCGTTTTACTCTGCCGGACGGATCTGGCCGGCCAGATGGGGCTTGATGCCATCTTTGGCCAGCAGACGGAAATCGCTTCCGCCCTTGGCCGGCTTGTTCTCAAACTTGACGCTGGCAGGAATAAACATGGGCAGCTTGAACTGCACATCGACCGTAAAAGCGGTCTCGGGGAGCTGGTTTTGCAGTTCGGCCAGGCAGCGGGCCTTGGACCACATGCCGTGGGCAATCTGACGCTTGAAACCGAACAGCTTGGCCGACAGCGGGTACAGGTGAATCGGGTTGCGGTCACCGGATACCGCGCCATAACGACGGCCGGTATCACCGGGGACTTTCCACTCCACGGTGTCCGTGGCGGGCGCGGGCTTGGGGGCCTCTTTCTTCTTGCTGCCACCACCGCCGCCGGTGCGGAAGAAATTCACGGATTCGCTTTCCCAAACACGCTCACCACCGGTGCTGATGCTGGTGAAGATAGAGAACTCGTAACCCTTGTCTACCTTGTTCAGGTTGCCGAGATAGCACTTCACATTGAGTTGCTCTTTCTCACTGATCGGGCGGTACTGGGTAATGCTGTTGCGGACATGCACCAGCCCCATGGCGGGGAACGGGAACCCATCGCTGAGAATCAGGGCCATGTGCAGCGGGAAGGCGTGCATATGGGGGTAGGTAACGGGTAGCTTGCCGTCCGCTGCGAAGCCACACACCTTGCGGTAAGCCGCCAGGTGTTTTTCGTCCAGCGCCACATCGTTGAGTCGCAGGCCGATTTCCGGCAGGGCCGGGTTCTTGCCTGGCTTGACGGTGGCACGCAGCACTGCCTTGGCAAAGTTAACCACCATGGGGGGTGAATTACGCAGTTCGCGGAATTTTACCTCGCTCATCACTCGATCCTTTCCCTTTACCTGTAGTAAGCCGTGGCTGTGGTAGCTGGCTGATTCTTCGGGAAAGTATAGAGCAGCAAGGGCAAGCCGCTATTGGCCGCGCAGACGACGGCGCTGGCGACTCAAGCAGTCATCGGGCAGGGGTCAGGATTTCCACTGGCCCACGCCAAGGAAGATCAACCGCAATTGTTTTTCGGCGGTGCCAAGCACTTCCTGCTGGCCGAAGGTATCGCTTTCTTCCAGCTCCAGCATTTCCTGAGTCAGGGCGGTGACGTTGTTCACCACCAGGCCGGCCATCATTTGCAGGTCTTCAGCGCTGAGATGGTTAAGGAAGGGAAAGCGTGCCATATCCATGGCCAACTCGTTGGTGAACATGCGGATTTCACGGCGGATAGCGTTGCGCATGGTGGGGGTGCCACCAAACAGCTCCTTGGCGACGAACAGAAAATGGGCGCGGTTCTCGCGCACATAATTGAAGTAGGTCTCCATGGAGCCGCGCAGCATGTTTTCGTTGGGCTGATTTTCCTGTCGGACCTGACGCATCATCTGCCGCAGGGTGCGGAAGGACTCGTCCAGCAGGGTCAGACCCAGGGCGCTCATGTCGGTGAAATGGCGATAGAAGGCGGTGGGGACCACGCCGGCGCGTTTGGTCACTTCACGCAGGCTCAGGCTGGAAAAGGGCGCCTTTTTGACCACCAGATCCAGGGCAGCCTCCATCAAGGCCTCACGGGTCTGGCCCCGTTTAGGCTTGCGGGATCTGCTGCTGCTTTCCTTGGACATCGGATTGGCCTCCAAAAATACGCTGTAAATTCTCCTCGTTGTGGGACGGTGATGCAACTAATTCCACAAAAAGCTTTGTAAGCACATGAAAATGAAAGCCTTTATTTTTTTAGTGAACAAGTGTTGACTTTAATCCCTGTGCTGAGAATAATGCGTACATCTGTTCACTTTAAGGGTTTTTCCCATGAACGCAACTACACAGACTCCGCGACGTTTTCAGCAAGGCCTTCAGCGCCTGTTGCAGTCCCGTGTTGCCGGGGTGCTCAGCTACCCCCACGGCGTTGATCGCTACCTGGAAGTGCTCAACCCCCTTTGGTCCACCACGGAAGTCCGTGCACGGGTGGAGAAGATTGAACACCTGACGGCCGACAGCGTGACCGTGACCTTGCAGCCCAATACTAACTGGCAGGGCTTTATTCCGGGCCAGTTCGTGCAGCTGACGGTCAGCATTGACGGCAAGCGCCACACCCGTTGTTACTCTCCGGCCAACTCCCTGCATCGCACGGATGGCCGCATTGAGCTGACCGCCAAGGCCCATGCCAACGGCTTCGTTTCACGTTACCTGCGCGAGCAGCTGCAGGAAGGCGAGGTCGTCACCCTGAGCCCGGCTGGGGGTGAATTTGCCCTGCCGGAGCAGCGCCCGGAGCGGGTGCTGCTGATCAGTGGCGGCAGTGGTATTACGCCGGTGATGTCCATGTTGCGCACCTTGTGTGATGAGGGATATGACGGCGAGATCACGTTTCTGCACTACGCCAATCGTGCCGAAGACATGATCTATGCAGACGAGCTGGCGGATATTGCCACCCGTCACAACAACGTGACCCTGCTGCGTGCTTTTGGCGACGGAGAATCGGGTGGCGAGTTGTCGGGGCTGTTCTGTAGTGAACACTTGTGCAGCTCTGTTCCGGATTTTGCACAGGCGACCACTTTTTTGTGTGGTCCGCCGCCGATGATGGCGGCAGTGGAAAAGGTCTGGGAAGAGGAAGGCCTGAGCGACCGGTTGCACAAGGAGCAGTTCACCCTGGCAACGCCACAGCTGGACACCAGTGATGAAGCGGGGGGCGAAGTGCGTTTTGCCCGCAGCGAAACCCTGGTCGCCAATAACGGCAGCAACCTGCTTGAGCAGGCAGAGGCGGCAGGCCTTACCCCGGAATCCGGCTGCCGGATGGGGATCTGTTACAGCTGCACCTGCAAGAAAACCGCTGGCAAGGTACGCGATCTGCGCACCGGTGAGATCAGCAGCGGCGATGAAGAAGACATTCAACTTTGCGTCAGCGTGCCAGTGGGCACGGTGACCCTGGACATTTAAAGGAAAGGAGTCAGCATCATGAGCATTTACCACACTCTGACCCCGGAACAATTTGACGCCATCGGCCAGGAACTGGACGCCATCCGTAACCGCGAAATCGCGGACCTGGGCGAGAAGGACGAGAAATACATCCGTACCCTGATCAAGCGCCAGCGTCAGCTGGAAGTGGCCGGCCGTGGCCTGCTGATGGCGGGTTTCCTGCCGCCGGCATGGCTTGCCGGGGTAGCCTGTCTGTCGGCTTCCAAGATCCTGGATAACATGGAAATTGGCCATAACGTCATGCATGGCCAATACGACTGGATCGGTGACAAGAATATCAACTCGCGGAACTTTGACTGGGACAACACCTGTACCAATACCGCGTGGAAGCACACCCACAACTTTGAGCACCATACCTTCACCAACGTGCTCGACAAGGATCACGACATTGGTTACGGCATTCTGCGTATGTCAGACGATCAGGAGTGGGAGCCGCGCTTTGTCCTGAACCCGATCCTGGCGGTGATTCTGTCCACCTTCTTCCAGCACTTTGTGGCGGTACAGAGCCTCAAGCTCGAGGACTACCTGATCTACAAGACCAAGACGAAGGAAGAGTTGAAGGCAGAGTTCAAGCCGACCTGGAAGAAGATGCGCAAGCAGTTGTTCAAGGACTACCTGCTGTTCCCGGCGCTGGCCGGCCCGTTCTTCCCGTTCGTGTTTGCCGGCAACGTGACGGCGAACCTGGCGCGTAACCTGTGGTCTTCCCAGGTGATCTTCAATGGTCACTTCCCGGAGGAGGTCGAGCAGTTCCCGGAGTCGGTACTGGAAGATGAAAGCCGTGGTCACTGGTATGTACGCCAGATGCTGGGCTCGGCCAACTTTGAGGGTGGCCGTCTCATGCACATCATGAGCGGTAACCTGAGCTTCCAGATCGAGCACCACCTGTTCCCGGACATTCCTGCGCACCGCTATGCAAGAATTTCCCCTGAAGTGAAGGCGATCTGCGAGAAGTACGGCCTGCCCTACAACACCGGCTCATTCATGAAGCAGTCGGTCAGTGTGTGGAAGCGGATTTTCAAAATGTCCCTGCCGGGCAAAGGTGGCGGCAAGGGCAAGGGTTTGATGGCCAAGGTCATCCCGCTGAAGGCTGAATCCGGGTCAGCTTCCCGCCAGGCTGCGTGACTCGCTAGTCGCAGTAAAGAGCACCCGGTAGAGGCCGGTTAGCTGGTTCCGGCCCTGCCATCCTTATGCTACTCTCAGTCGATCTGAGAGTAGCTTTTTTCATTTGGGGACAAGGCAAGCGCATGGCAGAAATGACAGATTCCGGTGTGCTGTTGCGCATGGCCTACAAGGCCATGGTAAATGCCGGTATTGATGCTGATGCCGTGTTGGCAGAGGTCGGTCTCGACAAATCCATCTTGCAGGTTCCTGACCTGCGTACCCCCCACGATGCCCAGGAATGGTTCTGGCAGGCCCTTGAAAAGGTGTCTGGCGACGAACATATCGGTTTGCACCTGGGTCAGCATATTCCTGTCTACAAGGGCCAGGTGCTTGAGTACCTGTTCCTGTCGAGCCCCACTTTTGGTGAGGGCCTGAAACGGGCGCTGGATTACCAGCGACTGTTGTCTGATGCCGCGCAGGGCGAGTTGTTTGAGGAGGGAGAGCGTGTCTTCCTCAAGCAGATGATCTGGAGTAAACGCCTGAGTCATCTGAACGAATGCATGATGATGGGGGTTATCAAGTTCTTTAAATTCGTCACCGATGGCGCTTTCGAACCGCTGGAGATCCATTTTGGCCATTCCCCCCATGCGGATCAGAAGGAATACGAACGCCAGTTTGAGTGCCCGGTGAAATTCGACATGCCCAGTGTGGGCATGTATTTCGATGCGTCGGTCATGAGCCTTTCTTCTGCCCACCACGAGCCGGAATTGCTGCACCTGCATGAGCAGCTGGCCAGCGAGCAGGTGGCACGGCTGGAAAAGCAGGATCTGGTGGCGCAGGTGAATCGCCTGATCGGGGAGCTGCTGGAATCCGGGCACGCCAACCTGGAAGAAGTGGCCGAGCGTCTGGGCATCAAGGCGCGGCAGTTGCGCACCCGGCTTGCCGACGCGGGCACCAATTTCAACCAGCTGGTGGCCGATTACCGTTGTCGGCTGGCCAAGCGCTTGTTGGCCGGCACGGACGAATCCATTGACGAAATCGTTTATCTGACCGGCTTTTCCGAACCGTCTACCTTTTATCGTGCCTTCAAGCGCTGGGTTGGGATGACCCCGATCGAGTACCGCAAGCTGAAAGCCGAAGAGGATGCCATGGGTTAGCCTGCCGGCGAATGACGGCAAGCTTACCAAAGGCGCCGTTGGCGCCTTTTTTGCTTAAATGGTCTGGATTGTTGTGCCTGTTGTGGAGCCCACAGTGAAAACCTTTTTGAGAAAAGTCTTCTGGCCGATCCTGCGGCCCTTCGAATCCGGTACGGATGAGTACAACTACCGGGCGTCTTACCGCAAGATTCTTCTTGGGGTGGGAAGCCTGTTCCTGATCCTGTCCGCCGCAACGTTGGCGATGAGTCTTCACTCCGGGCTCTATGGCGGGCTGATCCCGGCGGTGTTTTTCGGGGTGTCGGCGCTGGTGTGTGTCGTGGTGGGCCTGTTGGGCGAAGACAAGGCGGTTGCCCGGATCTGGAAGAGCCGCTGAGCAGGCCAGGCCAAGTAGGCGTTCTAGTACATAAAACAAGGATGAAAGATGAAAGGAAGTCACTATCTGGCGCTTTTTGTTCGCCTGTTTGCCATAGCGATGGCGTTGTTTTTTCTGGATCGAGTTGTGGTCCTGGCTTATTCACTGGGTGAGCCCAGCCAACATTTCAGTATTCATGATGTTTTCTCGCTCGTTTCGGCGATTTTCCCGCTTTTTGTTGCTCTGATACTTTGGCAATTCCCTCTGTTGGTTTCTCGCACCATTCTCAAATCTGAAATGGATGGGGACGTTGATGGATCAAAGCCAACGCCGGCAGATATGCTTGCGGTGATTGTGGCAGGTATAGGCCTCTATACGCTGTATTACGCGGTTGTCGATGCCGTGTACTGGGGGGCTTTATGGGCGTATACCGAGGAGCAGAAGCATGTGGGGCAACTTTTTGACATCAACGCCGACCGAAAAGCCAATATGCTTGCAACCGGTGTAGAGCTGGTTGCTGCTTTGGTTTTGCTGGTGAAGGCGCGAGTCGTGGCCAGCTGGATTATGGGCGTACCGGAAGGGCGTCGATCAAATGGGTGATCAAGTCACGCTGTGACCTGCATCTGTGATTAAACACAAAAAAGCCCCGCATTGCGGGGCTTTTTTGATTTGGCGGTGAGGGAGGGATTCGAACCCTCGATACGTTTCCGTATACACACTTTCCAGGCGTGCTCCTTCGGCCACTCGGACACCTCACCTTGAAACAGTTTGGCACTGCCTTGCGGCAGTGGAGCAGGCGTATGGCCATTACCTTGCTCACTCTTGAGGGCGCGTAGAGTACCGGAGGGTGGGGGTGCTGGCAAGTGCTGCGGGGCCGGTTGGTCAGGCTTTGAGCGATTTCAGGTTCGCGCCAGATAAATCCCGGTAAATTCACAGACGGTTTGGCCTTGCAGATCTTTGCCGACAGCGCGAATGGCCAGGCTGGCCTTGCCGCGCAGGGCCAGGCGCTCCTCAAACCGGGGGCGCTGCTCGGTGGTCACGGTGATCTGCATGTCGCTATGTAGCGGCAGGGTATATTTGAGCTGAGTCTCCACCGCCACCACATCAGCAGGGTGCCCGGCCTGTTGAGCGAGCAAGGTGGTCAGCCCCCAGCCGGACAGGGCCAGCAAGGCGGCCTGGCTGCCAGCGAAGAAGGTGCCCTTGTCATTATGGTTCGGGGCCAGTGGGGCGCTGACCCGCAGCTGATCGCCGTCAAACTGTTCGAACCGGAAATAGAGATGCCGGGTCAACGGGATCGCGTCACGAACCTGATCCGCCAGCGCGTCCAGATCGATCATGGCAGCTGACGGAGGTAGTCTGCGGGGGTGTCGTCGGGAAGACTCTTGAGGCCAATGGCCGGGGTGCCCAGATACAGATAGGCGATGACCTGGTCCTTGGCGGCAAACCCGAGCATGGATTTGGCCAGATTGGAGTTGGCCATGGCACCGGTGCGCCACATGGCGCCGATACCCATCTCATAGGCGGCCAGCATCATGTTTTGCACGGCAGCCCCCACGGCAAGCATCTGCTCCCAGGCTGGGATCTTGTGATTTTCAGTGATGTCTGCCACAACGACGATGATGGTTGGAGCACGCAATGCCTTGTTGCGGGCAATCTCCCGGGTGCGGCTGTCAGCCTCGGGCTGCTCTTCGAGAAGCTGCGCCTCCATGATGTCGCCAAGCCGCTCGCGCTGATCGCCTTCCAGTACGATGAACCGCCAGGGCCGTAGCAACCCGTGGTCGGGTGCGCGGATGGCGGCGCGTAATAACAGATCCAGCTGTTCGTCACTGGGGCCGGGTTCGGCCAGGCGAGGGCAGGATACGCGGGTGGTGAGGGCGGTGAGGGTGTCCATTCAGTGCTCCAATAACAAGGGCGCCATGGTAGCTCGAATTGCGAATGAGTCCCAGCCACGACCTTAAAAGGAAGAATTGGTCGCGTTAGTCGCCCCAGTCTTTTTTCTTAGTGGGGAAACGGCTAAGCTTCCCGAAAATCCTGTGAAACGATTCACAATGTCCACCACGTCGAAAAAGAAAGCTCGCCGCCCGTTGATTGGGCCCATGGAGCGGGCACGCCGCCAGGCCAACTATATCCGTCTGCTTGCCTTTCTGGTGGCGGCCATGAT
This sequence comes from Alcanivorax sp. MD8A, assembly GCF_002888555.1. Classification (NCBI taxonomy): domain Bacteria; kingdom Pseudomonadati; phylum Pseudomonadota; class Gammaproteobacteria; order Oceanospirillales; family Alcanivoracaceae; genus Alcanivorax; species Alcanivorax sp. MD8A. The sequence goes on from NZ_AQOQ01000019.1 coordinate 26,816, forward strand.
GCTGATGGCGGGCCTGAAACTCGAGTTGTACTCGCAGTTACACCTCTTGGGTGTGGCGGGGTTGCTGACCTATCCGCTGGTCGCCCAGGGCATCCTGTTCCTGGCGATGAAGAAAGACAAGCCTCAGAAACCGGTGCATCAGGCGTTGATGCAGGCCGATGCCATGATTATTGGGGTGGCGTGTGCACTTCTGCATTTTGCCCTGGTGCCGTCGTTGGTGTTGTTGATTATTGTGCATGCCAATGCGGTGAGTAGTGGTGGTCTCAAGCCGTGGCTGCTGAACCTGCTGATGACCTCCATTGGTGCGTTGTTGATGGGGGCCTTGTTGGGGTTTGCCTACTTGCCTCCGGACCAGGCGCCGGTGTTGCTGACCGTGATTTCACTGTTGGGCCTGGGGGTGTATGTCGGAGCGTCCTCGGCCTTTGCCCATCTGCAGGCCAAGTATCTGAAGCAGGCCCAGGAGTTGGTGCGTCGTCAGCAGCAGCAGGCCGTCGAGATGTCCCGGAAGCTGGCAAAATACCTGCCGCCCCAGATTTGGGGCTCGATTTTTTCCGGCAAGCGTGACGCCAAGCTGGAGACCCGCCGTAAACGGTTGACCGTCTTTTTTTCCGACATCAAGGGCTTTAGCGCGATCTCCGAGGAGTTGCCGCTGGAAACCCTGACCAGCATGCTCAACACCTATTTGAGTGAGATGACGCGGATTGCGCTACGCCATGGCGGCACCATCGACAAGTTTATCGGTGATGCAGTGATGGTGTTCTTCGGTGACCCCAAGAGTGCTGGTGCCAAAGAGGATGCCTACCGCTGTGTGCTGATGGCCATCGAGATGCAGGAACAAATGAAGTTGCTGCGCCAGCGCTGGAAGCGCGAAGGCATTGATCACAAGCTGGAAATCCGGATTGGCATTAATACCGGCTATGTCACGGTGGGCAACTTTGGTACGGATTCCCGCATGGATTACACCATTCTGGGTACGGATGTGAATCTGGCCAGCCGTCTGGAGTCGGCTTGTCGCCCCGGGGGGGTACTGATTTCGGAAGCGACACAGGAGCTGGTGAAAGACCGCATTCGTTGTCGCAACATGGGTGATATTCAGGTTAAGGGCTTTAATCGTCCGATTCCGGTATTCGAAGCGCTGGGCGCGCAGAAGGATGCCGGCGCGAAGAATCGCTACGTGTCTGCGCAAACCAGCGGTTTTGGTATTCATCTGGATGTGGAGCGCATTCGCAACTTTGACAAGAACACCATCCTCAAAACGCTGGCCCGATCTGCAACGGATCTGAAAAAGGCCGAGCCAGTATCTGTCAATTACGAGGCTGAGGGGTTCAGCCTGCATGTTGACAGCGAGGTCATCAAGAAGAGAGAGCGAGAAAAAGTGATTGAGATGATGGGGCGGGTGGCGAAGAAGGTGCAAACCCAGGTCCGGGTGTAAGCCGCTACTGACCGCAGGCCTCGTGCTGTCACAAACGAAGGCTGCTTGCGCTGATACGAAAAACCACGCCTAGGGGCGTGGTTTTTCGTTTCTGGATTCGGCGTTTGTTAGTTCAACGGATAAGACGTCCAGCCGTCAGTCCAGTTCTGGACGTTCCCGGGGCGCACTGCTCCCAGATAGTTCGCCGCTTCATCCCAGAATTCGCCCTGTGGGATCGGGCTGGCACCGTTACGGGCGGGTGAGCGGGCGGTGGGTGCAAAGTCCGGGTGCGAGGCGCTGGTGGCATCCCGTGTCAGCAGCGGGTCTGTGCCGAACTGGGCGGCGATGGCGCTGCTCTGGAAATAACGTCGTTCATCAAAGCCATCGTCGTCGTCACTGTCCATGGCCTCTGCATCGAAGAAGGTGAGGCCGCGGTTTCCTACCTTGTGCACCATCATGCTGTTGAAAGTCAGCTCGCCATTGCTGATGCGGCGAACGGTTTCGGCACCTTTCAGGTCGATGGTTTCGCCGGAAAAGCCATCAATGATGATGTTATGAAAATGTCCGCCGCTGCCGACTTTCAGGGTCATGGCGCGATGGTATTTCTCATGGCTGCGGGGGCTGATCAGGGTCACGTTGTACATGGTGGGTTCTGACAACGGCGATGCATTCGGGTTTGCTTTCAGGTTGTCGCCCTCGAACGCATTGTCGCCCACGTTGGCATGTTGCTGCGCGACCAGGAACTGCACGTTGCCCCGCCAGCCCATGTCCCAATCCAGCGAGTCATCTCCGGCACCGGTAATGACAATGTGCTTGAGATTGACGGTGCCACCAAAGACCTCGATGCCGTCATCCAGGGCTCGGTGAACCTGCACATGGCGGATAATGGTATTGCTGCCACAGCCGCCCAGGGTCAAGCCGTTGAGTTCGTTATTGGCATACACCTCAAACCCGGCAAACTCGATACGCGAGTATTCCATTACACCACAGGAGGACTCCATATCCCGGCCGCCAAACTCGCCGCGGGTATCGCCGGCGGGAATGCCTTCAATCTGGGCGCCCTCTACATTGACGGGGGCACTGCCCAGCATCACCACGCCACCCCAGTCGCCAGCAGTACGCGTGCCTTCAGCCTGATTGCTGGTGAAAACAATTGGGGCGTTTTCCTGTCCGCGGGCAAACAGGGTCGCGTCGCGGGTAATTACCAGGGCGGAACCAGGACGGCCTTCGATACGGGTGCCCGGTTCAATAGTCAGGGTGCCGCCTGCTTCCAGATAGACAATGCCATCCAGAATCCAGGTGGTGTTGGCGGCCCAGGTCTGGTTGCCAAACAGGGAGCCCTTGATGACCTGGGTGCCGGCGATCAGCTGATGTATCGGCTTGTAGGCGAAGTAGCTGATGAGACCGAGCATGACGGCGGCCAGGCCCAGCCAGGCATAAGTGCCACGATGGCTTTTGGCGCCAGTGGCGTCGCGGGGCGGCTGGGTGCCAAGGGTTTCTGCGATATCCGGATTGGTCAGTGGGGTGCTGGTGACAGGGCGTTTGTGCAGCAGCACGCCGTCGCGGTTGGCTTCCTGTAGCTTCAGGCCCAGCGCGCGAATCTTGCGGTTGTCGTGATGGATTGCACGTTTGATGATCTCCGCACGATAAGTGGGATCATTCAAAAGGGTATTGAAGTGTACGAAGCGAAGGCTGCTGTCACCTTCCTGATCAAAATTCTGTTTCAGTTGCCAGAGCAGTTCGACTAACTGGGCGCGCGGCGATGAGACTGCGTCCACCATAACTCCCCCAAATGGATACGGTGTTGATTAGGAAGAAAGGAGTATGTGGAAGAAAGATGACTGTTTGGTGAAAGTCGTATAGTGAATCGGTGCAAGTCGATCACACAGAAAAAACAGGGGGAATCCGCAAGCGTGACGGTGCCCGGATGGCGGCGCTTAAACTGCCAGACGCATCCGGGTGGTTTTCACCATGTTGTCTTTTACCTGAAGAATCTCGATCTGGTACTGGTCGATTTTTACCGAAATGTTGGCGTCCGGAATGTCCTGAAGGTATTCGAGAATCAGCCCGTTGAGTGTCTTGGGGCCATCGGTTGGCAATTCCCACTGCAAGGCGCGGTTGATGTCGCGCAGGGTGGTGGAGCCGTCAATCACGAAGCTGCCATCTTCCTGGGGGTGAATGTCCTGGCTGGTGGCGGCCAGGTCGGTGGTAAATTCACCGACGATTTCTTCCAGGATATCTTCCAGTGTGACCAGCCCCTGCACATCGCCGTACTCATCGACCACCACCCCGATGCGCCGCTTGGCATTCTGGAAGTTGATCAGCTGCTGGTGCAATGAGGTCGCTTCCGGCACGTAGTAAGGCTCGACGGTGTATTGCATCAACTCGGCCTTGTTGATGTCGTCCTTGAGTAGCAGGCGGCTGAGTTTGCGCAGGTGCAGCAGGCCGACCATGTTGTTGGGGTCGCCGTTGTAGACCGGCAAGCGGGTGTGTTGGCTGGCGCGCAGTGTGGTGAGGATGTCATGCATGTCATCCTCCAGATCAATGCCGACCATCTCGTTGCGCGGCACCATGATGTCTTCCACGGTGACGGTTTCCAGATCGAGAATGTTCAGCAACATCTTCTGGTGGTTTTCCGGGATCAGGCCGCCGGCTTCGTTCACCACGGTGCGTAGCTCTTCCGGGCTGAGATGGTCGTCGTCATGCTCGTTGGCGCGAATCCCGGCCAGGCGCAGCAGCAGGTTGCTGACGCCGTTGACCATCCACACCAGCGGGGCCAGCAAGGTCTGCAAAGGTTTCAGCGCGAGACTGGCCGGAAATGCGACCCGCTCCGGGCGCATGGCGGCAAAGGTCTTGGGGGTGATCTCGGCAAACACCAGCATGATGATGGTGATGACCACCGGAGCCACGGCGGCCCCGCTATCGCCCAGCCAGCGAATGGCCAGGATGGCGGCCACGGTGGCGGCGAAGTTGTTGACGAAATTGTTGCCGATCAGGATCACGGACAGCAGGCGGTCGGTGCGTTTTAGCAGCTTTTCGACCCGGGAAGCGGCCTTGTGGCCCTGACGCGCCAGATGCCGCAGACGATAGCGGTTGATGGCCACCATGCCGGTTTCACTGCTGGAGAAAAAGGCTGAGCCAAGCACAAGGAAAATCAGGGCGCCAATGAGCCACCCGTCAGAGAAGGTATCCAAGGGAAATGTCGTTTATCCGCCAGTTGGGTAGGTATTGTTCGGGGTAGGACCGAGAGGTGTCAAGGAGGCAGTGAACAGTTAACAGTGAACAGTTCGCGATCCGGGGTTGCCTTTTTCCTTATGCCTTGAGGCCGCGTTCGGGCTTTGGGCGCGGGCTCAAGGTTTCAAGCGCAAGTAGCGGGTGATCCGTGTTTCAACTTTGAACGTTCAACTCAATCAGCGCTTCAGAATGAACTCGAGCACCAGCTGACTACCGAAGAAGGCGACCAGCAGTACGGCAAAGCCGCTGAGGGTGAAGCGCGTGGCGGTGCGGCCTCGCCAGCCGCGCAGGTAACGGCCCCCCAGCAGGATGGCGAAAACCACCCAGGCGATCAGCGTGAGCACGGTCTTGTGCACCAGGTGCTGGGCAAACAGGTTGTCCACGTAAAAGAAGCCGGTAGCGATGGCGATGGTGAGCAGGATCTCACCCAGCCAGATCACTTCGAACAGCATGGATTCCATCACCTGCATGGGTGGGAATAGCCGCATCACGCCGCGGATATGACCGTTGCGCAGTTGACGATCCTGGATGCTCAAGAGGACGGCCTGGCCTGCGGCTACGGTGAGTACGGCATAGGCCACGATGGAGAAAAATACATGCTGGCCCAGGCCATGGGCCATGGGCTGGGTGACGTAGCCGGTGTTGATCCACAGCATGGCCGGGATGGAGACCGCGGCAAAGGGATACACCATGGCCGAGATCCACTCAAAGGGGCGATACAGGCTGGATATCAGCACCAGGGCAGTACCGGTCATGGCGACAGTGGAGGCGACGGGAAATAGCCCGAGGTGAAGCCCCTGGGGCGTAATGATGACTTCCCACAGGCTGATGGCATGAGCGATGACGGCGAGCAGGCCGGGAATCAGGATGGATCGGCGTGACGGCGCGTTCTCGCCGCGCAGCTGCCGGATCACGATCAGACAAGCGACGACGTAGAGAACAAAGGCCAGCAGGCCGCTGATCACCGAAAAATCCATAACGTGCTGTAATCCCTACAAAGGCCCGGGCGAGAAGTGCCGGGCAAGCCCGCTGAAGTCTGGCATAGGCGCAACTCTTCTATCAACAATCATTCTCATTTTACCGGTGGGTTTGTGGTTGGGCCCCATGACGTTGACGGTAAATGAGGGCTATAATCGCGCCCTTGTCCCTGCCGCAGGCCCAATTGCGCGCAGACATAAGGATCTGGAGGTAGCACCATGTTCGAGAATCTCACCGACCGGTTGGGATCGTCGCTTAAAAACCTGGCAGGTCAGGGCTCCCTGACCGAAGACAATATCCGCGACACCCTGCGCGAAGTGCGCAAGGCGCTGCTGGAGGCCGATGTGGCCTTGCCAGTGGTGAAAGAGTTTGTCGAACAGGTAAAGGAAAAAGCCCTGGGGCAGGAAGTGCTGCAAAGCCTGAATCCTGGCCAGGCATTCGTGAAGATCGTCAATGACGAGCTGGTTCACACCATGGGCGACGCCAACGACGGCCTGGATCTGGCCGCCAAGCCGCCCGCGATCATCTTGATGGCCGGTTTGCAGGGGGCAGGTAAAACCACCTCGGTGGCCAAGCTTGCCCGCTTCCTGCAGGAGCGTGAGAAGAAGAAGGTCATGGTGGTGTCGGCCGACGTGTACCGCCCGGCGGCTATCGAGCAGCTGAAGACGCTGGCCGGAGAGGTTGAGACCAACTTCTTCCCGTCTACCGGCGATCAGGATCCGGTGGATATTGCCAACGGTGCGTTGGAAGAGGCTCGCCGTCGTTATATGGATGTGCTGATCGTCGATACTGCCGGTCGTCTCCATGTGGACGACGAGATGATGTCCGAGATCAAGCGGTTGCACGGGGCGATCAGTCCGGTGGAAACCCTGTTCGTGGTCGACGCCATGACCGGTCAGGATGCGGCGAATACCGCCCAGGCCTTTAATGAGGCGCTGCCGCTGACTGGTGTGATCCTGACCAAGGCTGACGGTGATTCCCGTGGTGGTGCGGCCCTGTCCGTTCGCCAGCTCACCGGCAAACCCATCAAGTTTATCGGCATGGGTGAGAAGACCGACGCCCTGGAGCCGTTCCACCCGGATCGTATCGCCAGCCGGATCCTCGGCATGGGCGACGTGCTCTCCCTGGTGGAAGAAGCCGAGCGCAAGCTGGACAAGAAGAAAGCCGAGAAGATCGCCAAGAAGTTCAAGAAAGGCAAGGCGATGGACTTCGAGGATCTCAAGGACCAGTTCCAGCAGATGCGCAACATGGGCGGTATGGCGGGCCTGCTCGACAAGCTGCCTGGCATGGGCGGCATGATGCAGGCGGCCCAGGACCCGGCGGCCATGAAGCAGATGAAACACATGGAGGCGTTGATCGACTCCATGACGGTAAAAGAACGTCGCAACCCGGACATCATCAAGGGCTCACGCAAGAAGCGCATCGCGGCGGGTGCCGGTCTTGAGATCCAGGACCTGAACCGCCTGATGAAGCAGCAAAAGATGATGGCCAAGATGATGAAGAAGATGCGCACCAAAGGCGGCATGAAGAACATGATGCGTGGCCTGGAAGGCATGATGGGTGGCAATGGCGGCCCGGGTGGTTCCGGTGGTATGGGCGGTCCCGGTGGCGGAATGCCTCCGGGCGGCATGGGCGGTGGAATGCCGCCGATGTAAGGAGCGGCAAGCTTCAAGCTGCAACGCGCGGGCAGGGCAGGTGGGAATTCCGCCTCTCTGCCCGCGCTGCGTTTGGGCAGGGCTTTTGTTGGTGCGGCACTTGAGCCGTTGGGGAGCTGCGAAACTCTTGTTGCGTGCTGCATCTCCCTGTATAATCCGCGCCCTTCGCGGCCTGTCCTTTGTTTTGCGCTCTGATGCAAGGCAGGGCTTGGCTTTCAAGCGGATACGATGGCTCGCTATGCCCTCCTCGGCAGGCGGCCGGGAAACCGGATTGATAAAAAAGGTAGATAAACCATGGTAGTTATTCGTCTCGCTCGCGGCGGTTCCAAGAAGCGCCCGTTCTACAGCATTGTTGTTGCCGATAGCCGTAACGCCCGTGATGGTCGTTTCATCGAGCAACTGGGTTTCTACAACCCCATCGCCCGTGGCGGTGAAATCCCTCTCAAGCTGAACCTGGAAAGCCTAGATGCCTGGGTGGGTAAAGGTGCTCAGCTGTCTGACCGCGTCAAGACCCTGGTTAAGCAGGCCCGTAAGGAAGCCTGATGACCACTGGAGGGCAGACGTCCTCTGAGCTGGAGGTTGTCGGTCGCATCCTCGGGGTGCACGGCGTGCAGGGGTGGGTAAAGGTTTTTTCCAATACCGACCCCCGCGAAAACATCCAGCACTACCAGCCTTGGCACCTTAAGCAAGGTGGCTCCAGATCTGGTGGAGAGTGGAAGCCGGTGAAGGTCATCGGCTTTCGTCCCCAGGGCAAAGGCCTGATCGCACAACTGGAAGGGGTAACCGACCGGAACATGGCGGCAGCGCTGGTGGGGCAGGATATCGGGATACCTCGTGACCTGTTGCCACAGTCTGGTGGTGGCGAATATTACTGGCGCGATCTTATCGGCCTGCGGGTCTTCCATAGTGAAGGCGCGGATTTCGGCAAGGTAGTCAGAATGCTGGAAACCGGTGCCAACGATGTGGTCGTGGTGCGCGGTGACAGCAAAAGCCTGGATCGTCGCGAGCGGCTGATTCCCTGGCAACCGGATGACGTGATCACCGATGTGAATCTGGCCGAAGGCCGCATGACGGTGGATTGGGACCCGGATTTTTAATATGACGACGGATACGGTGCCGTATCAGGTCACTCTGGTTACCCTGTTTCCGGAGATGGCAAAGGCGATTACCGACTTCGGCGTCACCCGGCGGGCAGTGGAAAACGGCCAGCTGGCGGTGGAAACCGTGAATCCACGGGATTTCACTGAAGATCGTCACCGCACCGTGGACGATCGCCCCTTTGGGGGTGGCCCCGGCATGGTGATGAAGGTGGACCCGCTGGCGAAAGCCCTGCAGGCCGCCCGCGCTGCCAACCCGGCAGCCAAAGTGATTTATCTGTCCCCTCAGGGGCAGACGCTGACCCAGGCGAAAGCCGAGGCGTTGGCGCAGCAGCCCGGCCTGGTATTACTGGCAGGGCGCTACGAGGGCGTAGATGAGCGTTTGCTCGACGCCGAGGTGGATGAACAGATCTCCATCGGCGATTACGTTCTCAGCGGCGGCGAACTGCCGGCGCTGGTGCTGATCGATGCGGTCAGCCGACTGATTCCCGGAGTGCTGGGTCACCAGGATTCCGCCGGACAGGACTCGTTTTCAGGTGAATTCGAAGACCTGCTGGATTGCCCGCACTACACCCGCCCGGAGGTGTACGAGGGGCAGGCAGTACCGCCGGTACTGCTGAGCGGCAATCACGAGTTGATTCGCCGTTGGCGCCTGAAACAGGCGCTGGGACGGACCTGGCAACAGCGTCCTGACCTGCTGGAACGCCGCCGGGCGCGGGGTTTGAGCAACGAAGAGCAGCAGCTGTTGGACGAATACATCGCCGAGCAGGTGCCGCATACAGCAAAACCGAACGAATAGGAGCATTGCCATGAGCGGCAAGAACCTGATCATCCAGGGCATTGAAAATGCCCAGCTGAAAGCCGACCTGCCTGAATTTGGCGCCGGCGATACCGTTACCGTTCAGGTAAAGGTGAAAGAAGGTACCCGTGAGCGTCTGCAGGCGTTCCAGGGTGTTGTTATTGCCCGTCGTAACCGCGGCCTGAACTCTGCGTTCACCGTGCGCAAGATTTCCCACGGCGTGGGCGTTGAGCGTGTATTCCAGCTGCACAGCCCGCTGATCGATTCCATCGAAGTGAATCGTCGTGGTGACGTGAGCCGCGCCAAGCTTTACTACCTGCGCGACCGCTCTGGCAAGTCTGCCCGGATCAAAGAAAAGATTCGGTAAGACCGGCAACACCGGGTCTGCCGAGGGCGAATGTTGGTTCAGCCTTTGCTGTAGGGCATGCGGAATCAACCTCTGGACGGGCAGATCACAGCTCCAACAAAAAAGCCGCTTCCTTTCGGGAAGCGGCTTTTTTGTTGGTTCATCTTCGGGGCCGCCCTGCGGGCGTTCCTCGCTGCGCTCGGTGGCGGCGCGATAGCCAGAACCGTTGAAAGCAATATTTATCACAGAGGAGAGCTTAAGAGCGTCTTTTCTCAGTCTCTGTACCCTTTGTGGCTTGATCCAAGGTTGGGCTATCGCGCCGCCAGCGACGCTCCTACGGATAGGTGGGAGGATCAAATCGGGCTTTCCCGCTAATCTGCGATGATCCTTTTTTTGGGGCTGCGCTATGGTTGCATCACGATGCGACGGTCGGGCAGACCGTCGTTGTGGGAAGCTTGCGGCAGGCGACCCTTGAGATAACGAGCCTGGCGTAAGGCGTTACCCGGGTTATGGTCGGATCGCCTGCCGGGAAGGTTGCCCGAGTTCCGCGTTTTACGCCTTTTTCAGCATCCGGTACAGGAATAGCAGCACCAGTGCCCCGACAATGGCGGTCACAAAGCTGCCCAGGCTGAAGCTGCCCACCGAGCCACCCAGCCCGGTGATGGAGCCCAGCCAGCCGCCGACAAAGGCACCTGCAATACCGATGAGAATGGTGACAATAAAGCCCCCGGGATCCTTGCCCGGCATGATCCACTTGGCAACAATGCCGGCAATCAGGCCAAACACAATCCACGATAAGATGCCCATGTATCCTCTCCTTGGTTGTCACGGTGTAACCTCTATTGATGCCAGAAAGCGGCGCGTTTGTCCTTTGGATAAGCCGCAAACCCGGTAATATTTGGTAAAAAGGAACTCAGCCCGGTAATGGCAGCAAGGCAATGATGATTCATGACTGAGATTTGCGATGCGCAAGCACGGCTGATTGACGCCTGGCTGGACCAGCAATGGCTGGAAAAGGGGCTTAGCGAGAACAGCCTCAGCAACTACCGTCGGGATGTGCGGCAGTTGGCGATCTGGCTGCAGGAGCAGGGCGGTTCACTGCTTGAGGCGCAGCGGTACCAGTTGCTGGAGTTTCTTGCGGACCGCCACCAGCTGGGGATTTCTGCCCGCACCGTGGCGCGACAGTTATCCGCGGTAAAAAGCTTCTATCGCTGGCTAAAGCGCGAGGGACGGGTGCCGGAAGACCCCGCATTGTTGATTGAGCGGCCGAAAACAGGCCGGCCACTGCCCAAGACTCTTACCGAGGCCGATGTGGAGGCCCTGCTGGCGGCACCGGATCTGGATACCCCGCTGGGGTTGCGTGACCGGGCCATGCTGGAGGTGCTCTATGCCACGGGGTTGCGGGTCACGGAGCTGGTCACGCTGACGCAAAGCCAGATCAATCCGCGGCAGGGGTTGGTGAGAGTGATCGGCAAGGGCGACAAGGAACGGCTGGTGCCACTGGGTGAAGAAGCGCTGCATTGGCTGGTCCGCTACCTGCGCGAGGGGCGTCCCATGTTGCTGGGCAATGATCAGGAGCTGCTGTTTCCCAGTCTGCGAGGCACCTGCATGACCCGACAGACATTCTGGCACCGTATCAAGCAGATGGCGCAGGTGGCAGGGGTGCAAAAAGCCCTGTCACCCCATACACTGCGGCATGCTTTTGCAACGCACTTGCTGAATCACGGGGCGGACTTGCGGGTGGTGCAGTTATTGCTTGGCCATAGTGACCTGTCCACCACTCAGATCTACACCCATGTGGCGCAGCAGCGGTTACAGGATCTGTACCAGAAACATCATCCCCGCTCGGGAACCTGAGCGAGACGCAAGGCTCCAAGCTGGGAGCGGAAGGAGAAATGACAGAATGAAGAAGTGGTTTGTAATTGCCCTTGTGGGCTTGGTGACAGCCTGTGGTGCGGATTCTGGCGCAACGGATAACGGGTCGGCTAAAACGGGGGAGGCGGGCGCTGATGTGGCCAAGGCAGCGTTTGAGAAGGTCTTTACCCGTGGCAAAGTGACCGAGGTTCGCGAAACACAAATGCCGGGAGTGCTGGAGCTCACCATCAACGGTTCCGATACGCTGTACATGAGCGATGACGGTCGCTTCTTGTTTAATGGCACGATGCTGGAGCTGCGAGACGGAGAGGTCATCGATCCGGTGGAAGAGCGCCTGGCCAAGGTGCGAGGGGCCGGGATCAAAAAGCTGGATGAAAGTGAGCTCATCACCTATGAGGCGGAAGACGAAAAATACGAGGTGTATGTCTTCACGGATATCACCTGCGGTTACTGCCGCAAGTTGCATCGGCATATCGAGGAATTTCAGCAGGAAGGGGTGACGGTCCATTATCTTGCGTTCCCTCGTGGTGGTGAATCCTCGCCAGCCACGGAACCCATGCGCCATATCTGGTGCGCAGATGACCCGAAACAGGCCCTGACCGATGCCAAGCTGTCTGAGACTCTCAGCGAAGCGGAATTGAAAGATGACTGTGCAGGTCTGGTGATGGAGCAGTACGAGCTGGGCCTGGAATTTGGTGTACGTGGTACGCCTGCCATTTACACGGCAGAAGGCAAGCAACTGGGCGGCTACATTACCCCGGAAGACATGCTTTCACGGCTTGGTGCTTCGGGCTCCTGAGCCCCGTCCCCCGGCGCTTTGCGCCGGAATCAAGACAGCCTATACATTGACGGCGCAGTGATGCGCCGTTAATGTGTCCGCCTTGTTTTCCCTGCCCCCAAGGTGTCCTGTGGATACGGATTTTCAGCGCATTCGACGACTGCCTCCCTACGTCTTCAACATTGTTGGTGAGATGAAGAAGGCGGCACGAGCGCGGGGCGAGGATATTATTGATTTCGGCATGGGCAACCCGGACCAGCCCACCCCGAAGCATATCGTCGACAAGCTGGCGGAAACCGTGCAGCGGGGCGATACCCACCGTTATTCCCAGTCGCGGGGGATTCCGCGGCTGCGCAAGGCCATCACCGATTGGTATCAGCGCCGCTACAGTGTTGCGCTGGACCCGGAATCCGAGGCCATTGTGACCATCGGCTCGAAGGAAGGCCTCGCCCATCTGGCGCTGGCGACCATGGGCCCGGGTGACACAGTACTGGTGCCGAACCCCAGCTATCCGATTCACCCCTACGGTTTCGTGATTTCCAATGCGGACATTCGTCATGTGCCCCTGGTGAAAGGGGTGGATTTCTTCGCCGAGCTGGAACGCGCGATCAAGGAATCCTGGCCCAAGCCGAAAATGCTGGTGTTGAATTTCCCGGGGAATCCCACCGGCCAGTGTGTGGAGCTGGAGTTCTTCGAAAAAGTGGTGGCCATTGCCCGTGAGCACAATATCTGGGTGGTACACGATATTGCATATGCAGACATCGTGTTTGATGGCTATCAGGCCCCGTCCATCCTGCAGGTCGAAGGCGCACGGGATGTGGCGGTAGAATTCTTTTCCCTGTCAAAGAGTTACAATATGCCCGGCTGGCGGGTGGGGTTCTGTTGTGGCAACAAGGACCTGATTCACGCGCTGGCCCGGATCAAGTCCTATCTCGACTACGGCACCTTTACTCCGATTCAGGTGGCCGCCATTGCGGCGCTGGAGGGAGATCAGAGCTGTGTCAGTGAGATCTGCGAAATGTACCGTCAGCGCCGTGATGTGCTGGTGGACGGGCTGGCCGAGATCGGCTGGCAGGTGGAGCGGCCCCGTGCCACCATGTTCGTGTGGGCCGAAATCCCTGAGCCCTACCGGGAAATGGGCTCACTGGAGTTTGCCAAAAAACTGCTGACGGATGCCGGTGTTGCGGTGTCTCCCGGCGTGGGTTTTGGGGAATACGGGGATGATCATGTCCGTTTTGGTCTGATCGAGAACGAACAACGCACCCGGCAGGCTATTCGCGGCATCAAGAAGATGTTCCGTCAGGATGGGCTGCTGGGCTGAGATGGCGGGCAGGTGAGGCCTGCCGCTGACTGAATAATGAATGATGTATCTGAACGAGGAAACGCTGTGAAGCCGGTGAAGGTGGGAATTGCAGGTCTGGGTACCGTTGGCTCAGGCACCGTAAACGTGCTCAAGCGCAATGCGCGTGATATCGCACGTCGTGTGGGGCGTCCGATTGAAATTACGCACATTGGTGCTCGCCGTGACAATCCGGCCTGCGAGACCGACGGCATTCGCCTGTCCCGTGACATTTTTGCCGTGGCCAGTGATCCCGATATCAACATTCTTGTTGAGCTGATTGGCGGCACCGACACTGCCCGTGAGCTTGTTCTGACCGCCATTCGCAACGGCAAGCACATCGTGACCGCCAACAAGGCGCTGATCGCCGAGCATGGCAACGAGATCTTCCAGGCTGCCCAGGATAATGGTGTCGATGTGGCGTTCGAGGCCTCTGTGGCGGGGGGTATCCCGATTCTGAAATCCCTTGGTGAAGGTCTTGCGGCCAACCATATCCACTGGCTGTCCGGGATTATCAACGGAACCGGCAACTTTATCCTGACAGAAATGGAAGAGGGCGGTCGTGATTTCAACGACGTGCTGGCCGAAGCTCAACAGCTGGGGTATGCCGAAGCGGACCCGACCTTCGACGTGGAAGGCATTGATGCAGCGCACAAGCTGACCATCCTCGCGTCCATCGCCTTTGGTATTCCGCTGCAGTTTTCCAAGGTCTACACCGAGGGGATCAGCCGTATTACTACCGAAGACGTGGCCAGCGCTGCCCATTTCGGTTATCGCATCAAGCATCTGGGCATTGCCAAAGACACCGGCAACGGCATCGAGCTGCGAGTGCACCCGACCCTGATTCCCAAGGAAACCATGCTGTCTGCGGTCAACGGTGTCATGAACGCCGTCATGGTCAATGGCGATGCCGTCGGGCCGACCCTGTTTTACGGCGCCGGCGCCGGTGCCGAGCCGACAGCCTCTGCGGTGGTGGCCGATATCATTGAGCTGGGCCGTGCACTGACCGTGGATCATGATGAGCGGGTGCCCTATCTGGGCTTCCATACCGATCATATGTCTGACGAGCCGATTCTGACCATTGATGACGTGACCTGCTGTTTCTACCTGCGTTTGCATGTGCAGGATCAGCGTGGGGTGCTGGCGGACATCACCCGAATCCTCAGCGACAACAACGTCAGTATTGATGCCATGGTGCAGCGCGAAGTGGATCAGGGGCTGGTGCCTATCGTGATGATGACCCACGAGGTCCGCGAGGGTGACATGAATGCCGCGCTCGACAAGATCGCTGCCCTTGAGACCGTGGATAGCGATATAATGCGCATCCGCGTGGAATCCCTGGACGCCTGATTTTTGTCGTCTGGCGGCAGACGCCAGACGTCCGATGCTTTAAAAAAGAGATGAAGACTATGCCTTTTCGTGACCGTTACACCGGCCTGATCAACCGCTACCGTGACCACCTGCCGGTGAATGATGACACGCCGATCATCAGCCTGGGTGAAGGTAACACCCCGCTGATCCGCCTGAAGAACATCCCCAAGATGTTGGGCAAGGATGTGGACATCTACGTGAAATACGAAGGCCTGAACCCCACGGGGTCCTTCAAGGACCGCGGTATGACCATGGCCGTTACCAAGGCCGTGGAAGAGGGCAGTAATGCCATTATCTGTGCCTCCACCGGGAACACCTCTGCGGCCGCTGCGGCCTACGCGGCTCGGGCCGGCATCACCGCCTTTGTACTGATCCCTGAAGGCAAGATTGCCATGGGCAAGCTGGCTCAGGCGATGATGTACGGTGCGGTGATCATGCAGATCCGTGGCAACTTCGACCAGGGTATGGAGTTGGTGAAGCAGGTAGCCGAAAAAGCACCGGTGACCATCGTTAACTCGGTGAACCCCTACCGTCTGCAGGGCCAGAAGTCTGCTGCCTTTGAAATCGTGGAAGAGCTGGGCCGTGCCCCGGATTTCCACTGCTTGCCGGTGGGCAATGCGGGTAACATCACCGCGCACTGGATGGGCTACAGCGAATACAAGAAAGCGGGTGTGGTGAACGCAGCGCCCAAGATGGTGGGCTACCAGGCAGAAGGTGCCGCACCGTTCCTGCGCGGCGGCCCGGTCAGTGATCCGGAAACGGTCGCTACAGCGATCCGTATCGGTAACCCGCAGTCCTGGGACAAGGCCTGGGCCCTGCAGGAAGAGTCTGGCGGCTGGTTCGATGAATTGACCGACAAGGAAATTCTGGCAGCCCAGAAGCTGCTGGCCGAGAAAGAAGGCGTGTTCTGTGAGCCTGCTTCTGCTGCGTCTCTGGGCGGTGCCATGCGCGATATCCAGAACGGCAAGATCCCGGAGGGTTCCACCATCGTGTGCACCCTTACCGGTAACGGCCTGAAAGACCCGGATACCGCCATTGCGCAGTGTCAGGACAGCCGCATGGTGACCATTGATGCGGACCTGGACGCGGTGAAAGGCGCGATTCTGTCCAATATGTCCTGATCCCTGCCGGGTATCGGGAAGACAAAAAACGGAGCGCCTGGCGCTCCGTTTTTTTTATGGTCGTGGGGCTTGCCAGCGAGTCGCTTGAAGGGCGAAGGCGTTGAGGATTAGATAGGGGGTATGCGGACCATGGAGGGCCAGACCATGAGCTTTCAGGTGACGGTGACCGGGTTTAGCCAGGATGAACGACTCGACTGGGTGATGCTGCTGTCCTGCGGCCATCGCCAGCATGTGCGCCATCAGCCCCCGTTCATCAATCGCCCCTGGGTGACCAGCGAGGCAGGCCGTCATCAGCATCTGGGCATGGTCGTCACGTGCACCCAGTGCCAGCGGGGCATGCCGCTACCGCGATAGCGGGGGGCGTCAGCCAGGCGTCGACGATCATCTCCGGGTTCTGTGAAAGCTTGTCTGCAAGCGACCTATCAATGGATGCTGTTATCGCTTGCAGACAAGCGACTGTAGGAGCCTTGCTCGCAAGGCGATCTATTCGCAGTGCGAGTGGCCTGATCCATCACAGTTCTACATGGCGGTGACGGAAGGGTTTCGGAGGTTGTTCTTGTCTCGCTGAGGCTCGTTATCGCTATGCGAGCATAGCTCCTACGGAGGGGGAGTGGAGGGCGTTGCAGGTTGCTTTGCTTGTTCGAGAGCATGCGCGGTTGAGACCATAGAATCTCACCCAGTGATGCTTCTGTGAGGCAGAAAGATGGTCTTTTCCAAGGGGGGCGTTGTAAAAATCTGGCCACTGATGGAAGTATTCGGCTCAGCGGGGTTTTGCCTTCAGGCAAGTCAACAGCGTTGGCGGCGCAGTATGTTTGTGTATGCCAACGCCCGCCCGGGATCCGGACGAGCGTTTCGCTGGCCTTCAACGCAGCCGTGTGTGCCGGTTGATGGTGTGCTGCAGACCAAACAGGGACGGCAAGTGGGGACCAATAACGCCTTTTCCGGTGGTCAGCAATGCACCGCTCAGATCCCGTTGCGGGTCGGCCCAGCAATAAATACTGATAAAGCCCAGATGCCCAAACGCTTTTGGCGCGCCGGGGCCAAACATGCCCATTCCCCGGTTGCCGAGCATGAACCCGTTGGAAAAGTTCAGCGGCAACATCAGGCTGCGATCGAAGCGGGGCCGGTGATAGGCCGGTTCCAGCGCACGCGCCACGGTCTCTGGCTGAAAAATCTGTTGGCCCTTGTAGCGCCCCTCGTTGAGCAGCATCTGAAAGAAGCGACTGGCTTCTTCCGCTGTAGCGTAGAGGTTGCCCGCAGGGACAATGATGTCCTGGAAACGATCATCGTTTGAGACTTCCACGACCTCATCAATGCTTCCCCCCACCGCGTGGTTAAGGAACAGATCGACCAGCTTGAAGGGCACCCCGGTGGACACATCCATGGCCCGCTCCGGGCCCGTGCCGCCAAAGGTGAAATACTTCATGCCCATGGGCTTGCGCACCACCCGGTCCAGCGTGGTATTGAGATCTTCGCCGGTAACGGCTTCCACAATGCGACCCACGATGAAGCCGGCGGTGACCGCATGGTAGGCCTGAGTATTCAGTGTGGTGGGTTTCGCGGCACAGAGAATGTCGAAAATCTCCTGAGGGCGAAACAGAATGTCCGGGGATACCGGTTCCTGAGGGCGAGGAATGCCCGCCTGGTGGGTCAGCAGTTGGCGGATGGTGGTGCGCCCCTTGCCGTTCTGGCCATACTGCGGCAGGTAGCGGGTGACCGGATCATCCAGATCCAGCTGTCCTTGTTCCACCAAGTGGTGAACCATCATGGCTGCCACGACCTTGGAGGCCGAAAACAGGCAGACCGGCGTGTCCGGTGTCATCACACGCTGGCTGTCCGGGTCAGCAAAGCCGATACTGCGATTGAGCATGATCTCGCCATGGCGGCGCAGGCACAGGCTGACGGCGGGGCTCATGCCACCGCGGTACAGCTTGCGGGTTGCGCGCCAGATGGATTCCACCTGTTCTGAGGCCATGCCGGTTTTTTCCAGCGGTGCCTCTTCGCCCTGACGGACCAGGGAATCCAGACTGCGGGGGATCGGGTTGCCGTGCTTGCTGATGAGCCGACGAACGCGGGGACGTAGAGCCATATTGTTTAAACCTGTTAAGCCCGCGCTCAGGTTGGCGCGGGACGGGAACACTGTGTATACGAATTATTTTCCGTGTTTTTCAGTGCCTTGCATTGGCAGCAGGGCCTGTGACGGGTGGCGCAATTTCACCAGAATCCTGTCCTCATATGACGACGTGAACGGGGTTACAATCAGCCTGAGATTACAAGTTTTTGTGCCTGCTGCCTTGGATGATCCCGGTATAACAACATAATGGTGTCAGGCCGGATTCAGGAGAGAGCGATGAATACCATCAAGCAGTCAGATTTCCAGAACTTTGCAGAGTTCTACCCCTATTACCTGCAGGAGCATGGCGATCCCACTTGTCGTCGTTTGCACTTTTTCGGCACCCTCGGGGTGATCTCGATTGTGTTGGGGGTCATTTACACCGGCAACCTGTGGGGCCTGATCTGGGTACCCATCGTGGGCTATGGCTTTGCCTGGGTAGGACATTTCTTTTTCGAGAAAAATCGTCCGGCTACCTTCAAGCATCCCTGGTACAGCCTTGCCGGTGACTTTGTGATGTTCAAGGATATTCTTGTCGGCCGGATCAGCTGGTAAGAGGAAAAGTGATGACGGCGGTGGAGATCTTTGTGCCGGGTCAGGCGCAGCCAGATGATACGTCGTTGCCGGATCTGGATTGCAAAGAAAATATCGATGCCATGGTCTACGGCTTCTATCAGCGCATGCTGGAAGACCCGGAGATGGCACCGGTATTTTTTGACGTAGCCGGCATCGATCTCAACGCACATTTACCGCTGATCTGCCAGTACTGGCACAAGATGCTGCTGGGGGACAGAACCTACCAGCGGCACATGATGGAAAAGCATCGGGCGCTGGATAACAAGATCCCGCTCACCGGTGTGCATCATGAGCGCTGGCTCGGCCATTTTATGGCCAATCTTGACGGACGTTTTGCCGGGCCCAACACCGACCGGGCCAAACGCCTTGCGGCCCGGGTAATGGATAATCTTTACCGTCAGCTCAGTATGCGCCGTTAGTCTTGCGCCACTGGGCAGGAGTGTCGCCCGCTTCGCGCTGAAACAACCGAATAAAATAGCTGACATTCTCGTATCCCACCTGGTGGGCAATCTGCTGCACAGACAGTGCCCCACTGATCAACAGCTTCTTGGCTCGATCTATTCTGACTTTCTGAAGGTACAGATGAGGCGCAAGTCCGGTCGCAAGGGTAAAGCGTCGCTTCAGGTTCCGCTCGCTGAACCCGAACCGGGAGGCGAGCTGCTCCAGTGACAATGACGCCTGCGGGTTGCTTTCAAGCCACTCCTGCACGGCAAGGATGGCCGCATCATCGTGGCGTCGGGTGCCGGGCAGAACCGGGCGCATCTGGATTGGGCTTGAGACCAGGAGGTGCGCGGCGCAGAGCTGGGCAAAGTGGTCGCCACGGTCATTGGCCAGCAGTGCCAACAGGGCATCGAAACTGCCATGCAACGAACCGGTGCTGTATAACCAGCGATCCTGAAGGTAGCTCTCTCTGGCCCGAAAGTGGCATTCCTTGTAGCGCTGCTGAAGCGTGGGGAGAAACGCCCAGTGGGTGTTGATACGCAAGCCGTTGACGAGCCCCGTGGCTGCCAGTGGGACAATGCCGGTGGACAGGGTAAGCACAACGCGCTTTGCTTCACAGTGCCGGGCAAGATATTCCAACGCGCGACGCGGCGGGCTGGGGGTATGTTCCAGTACCGGACCTTCAATGGCCGGAAAAATCAGCCAGTCTACCGGGCGCGCCTCTTCCAGAGAGGAGTCTGTCTCAATGGCAATCCCTCCAGCTGCATCGAGCCGGGTGTCCGCTGCGTTCGCCAGCAGGTGAACCCGGTAACCCGCTGCCAGCCCTGTCTGCTTTTCTAGCAAAGAGACAATACGGAAGAAGTCGGTCACCGCGAACAGGCTCATGGCCCAGCAGCCAGGGGTGACGACAATACCGATGTTTTTCATAGACAGGGGAACGCATGATGGCCTGAATGGACTATCAGTTTGCCTGTGCGGGAATGGAACAGGAAGAGGGGGCTGGGGACAATACAGGGATCACAGTAATGGCGAAGCCGGGGACAGACATGACAGAGCCAACAGGGTTTTTGCAGAAAGGGGGCGAGAGGCTATTACCGTTGCCCGGGCTGGGGGGGGTCTATACCAAAATCTGGCCTGGTGACCCGCGCAAGGCTCCGTTGCTGTTGCTGCATGATTCGCTTGGGTGTGTGGCGTTGTGGCGGGATTTCCCCGAGCAGCTCAATGTCGCCACCGGGCGCACGGTCATTGCCTATGATCGCCCGGGTTTTGGCCGCTCTCCCAACCGGGCGGACCCACTCCCGGTGTCGTTCGTGGAAGACGAAGCTACTGAGGTGGTGGCGCTGTGTGATGCGCTTGATCTGAATCGGGTCGCTTTACTGGGGCACAGTGTGGGGGGCGGAATGGCGCTGGCGAGTGCCGTGGCTCTTGGGGTGCGTTGTGTTGCCGTGATTACCCTGGCAGCCCAGGCCTTTGTGGAAGAGCGGACCCGGTGCGGCATCGAGGCGGCGAAGGTCGCTTTTTCTGACCCCGCACAGAGGGAGAAGTTATCACGGTATCATGGTGACAAAACGGATTGGGTGTTGGCTGCCTGGATTGATACCTGGCTGGGTGAGTCGTTCAGTGACTGGAATCTGGATCAGCTATTGTCCTCCATGCGGCGACCCTGGCTGTGTCTTCATGGCGATGCCGATGAATATGGATCGGTGGCGCACCCCCTGCGGTTGAATGATCAGGCGGCGGTTAAGGGGGAGCTGAGGATTTTGCCAGGCGGAGGGCATTTCCCGCACCGTGAAAATGGCTCGTTGGTCGTAGAGGCCGTGCGAGGCTTTCTGCAAGAGAAAGCCTGAGCCGCATGACAGGCTTTACAGCATGGGTACCAGCCAGTTGCCGAGCAGCAGCCCGGCGCCGCTAAGGTAACAACTGCCGATGAGAATCGGGTCGGACTGCAATGCGTTCCGCCTGGCGTGGTAGTAGAGCCCGGCAGCCAGCAGGCACAGTGCGACCAGCCCCACCGTTATCCCCATTATTGTGTGCATGTCAGTGCCTCGTCATCGTGGCGATACCTTGTTGTAACGCCTGCCGAACTTGACGGTCAATGTTCTGACTTGCTGACCAGACAAGCGGACGCTGGCCGGCGAGGGGAACAGGTCTCGGGTCAGCCAATAATGCCGTCCTGTCGAAGCTGGGCGAATTCCTCGGCGCTCAGCCCCAGCTCCTCCTGCAGGATCTGCTGGTTATGGCTGCCCACGTCACCGCCAGGCCAGCGGGTTTCCCCGGGGGTCTCGACGAGTCGCGGCGTGATCGCAGGAATCTTGAGGGGCTTGCCGTTGATTTCGACCTGCTGGAACAGGCCTCGGGCCTGGAAGTGCGGGTCCTGCATCATGTCGGCAACCGAATAAATTGGGCCTGAGGGGACACGGGCGTCTTCCAGAATCGAGAGGATGTCATCGCTGGGCAGGCTACGGCACCAGCTGTCCAGGGCGTCATCAATGGCGGCCTCGTTCTCGACCCGGCCTGCATTGGTGGCCATGTCCGGGTTTTCTGCCATGTCGGGGCGTCCGGCGGCGACCATCAGTCGTTTGAAAATGGAGTCGCCATTGCCGCCGATGACCACAAATTTGCGGTCTGCACAGCGGTAGGTATTGGTGGGGACAATGCCGGTCACGGTGGAGCCGGAGGGCTCACGAATCACGCCGGCGCCGTCGAATTCCGGGATCACCCCTTCCAGCAGGTTGAACACTGATTCGTACAGGGCCACATCCACGACCTGGCCCTTGTCGCTGGCCTGACGTTCGAACAGGGCCAGCAGGATGCCAAGTGCGGCATGCAAGGCGGCAATGGTATCGCCCAGCGACAGATTGGGGCGTACCGGGCGCTCTCCGGGGAAGCCGTTCACATAGCGCATGCCACCAATGCCTTCACAGACTGACGCATAGCCAGGTTTGCTGGCGTAGGGCCCGGTCTGGCCATAGCCAGAGATGCGGGTGTAGACCAGGCCGGGGTTGTCTTCACTGAAGCTGTCCGGGCCCAGCCCCCAGTTTTCCATGGTCCCCGGGCGGAAGTTCTCGATCACCACATCCGCCTTGGTCATCATCTTGCGCACCAGCGCCTTGCCTTGGTCGGTCTTGAGATCCAGGGTCACGGATTTCTTGTTGCGGCCCAGGCTTCGCCACCAGAAGGAGGTGCCATCGTCATCGAGTTTGCGCCAGCCACGAATGGGATCGCCCCCAGGCGGTTCGACCTTGACCACATCGGCACCGAAGTAGGCCAGTAAGGTGCCAGTGAAAGGGCCAGCCAGCAGTTGGCCCAGCTCAACAACACGGACTCCTTCCAGGGGCAGGCGGCGGGGTGCGGTGTGGGACATGGTCTCTCCGTGGGGCCAGGGTGTGGTTAACAGGCTGTTAAAAGGCTCTCAAGCCTAGCGGATTGGGACGTGCAGTGGCAGTGGCGAAAATGCCCGGCGCCGGGTGTTTGTCGTCAGGTTGGGGGCGGGAGGAGGGCGTAAGTTTTGCCATCCGGGCCCGGGCCTATACAATCCGCGGCCTGCTACGAGGAAAAACCATGACTCCGGAACGTTATCGCCGCATCTGTGACACCCTGGATCGCCGTCAGCCTGACCTGACCGTGATCATGGATGGGGTGCACAAACCCCATAATATTGCCGCCATTGTGCGTACCTGTGATGCGGTAGGAATCATGGATGTCCACGCGATTTTGCCCAACAACCGGGCGCGCATGGCGGCGGGAACGGCCATGGGCTCCCAGCGCTGGGTGAAGGTTCACAAGCGGGACGAAAGCACCAGCGTCATTCGTGAGCTGCAGGGTGAGGGGGTTCAGGTGCTGGCCGCGCACCTTTCCGACACCGCCATTCCCTACCGCCAGGTAGATTTCACTCGCCCCACGGCCCTGTTACTGGGCACCGAGAAGTTTGGCGTCAGCGATGAAGCGGCCGCGGCCGTGGATCAGCATGTCATCATCCCGATGATGGGGATGGTGGAATCGTTCAATGTGAGTGTGGCGGCGGCGATTATCCTGTCCGAAGCCTGCGAACAGCGCCGAGCCAAGGGGTTTTATGACAGCCCCAGGGTAGATGAGGCGCGCTACAACGCGTTGCTGTTTCGCTGGGGGCACCCGAAGATCGCCCGGCTGTGCGATGCAGAAGGGGTGCCTTACCCGGAACTGGATGAAGACGGGCAGGTGAAGGACAGCGCCGCGCTTACGGCGCTGTTGCGGAAGGAGCCCTGACGGCGCCCAATGGTTTAGCACTGGGAGCATGGCTGACTTGCCAGTGAAAATCGCTGGCGCCACCTTCCCCGACCCAGGCCGGGAACCACAACGTGTTGTCCATGGTGGCGTAGCGTAGGCGGGTGATGTCGATGCCCTGCTGGTTGGCCAGTGCCACCATGCGCTGCAGGACCTTGCCGTGGTGGATCTGGTCGGGAGCGGTGGTGCTATCCAGAATGGATTGACGCACCAGGCCGTTGAAGGTGTCTCTGGGAATGCCAGAGAAGTTCATTCGGTCCAGGTCGGCCACGAAGCCATCGGCAACGGCAGTCACCGTGGTGAAGCGGCCTTCTTCGTTAAGCTCACGGATGCGCGCATTGACGATTTTATCGTATTTCTCAAACGCGCCCTTTTCTTCTGCCTCTGCCAGTGCCTGTATGGCTTCTCCCAGGCTATCCATGTTCATGTAATCCAGCTTGGGGATTGCGCCAAGCAGATCAATGACGGTGCGTGGCAGCCCTTCACTCTGGAATCCCAGTCGCGGCGTTGCACCGGGATAGCGTTCGTAGTCGGTCGTGCTTTCGGTATCGTCCTCATAAAACATGTTCATCGTGACGCCGTTGAGGAAGGCATCGAACAGCCCGTTGGGGACCACTGGCATATGGTTGCTGAAGAACATTTCCCAGCCCTGATTCGAGTCCATATGCAGCCAGTCGCCAGGGAGCCGGGTGGCGTTCATGGTGGTCTCAAAGGCACTCATCTTGCCATCCACAAGCCCGTATTGGCCGTCGCCATAGACCTGGTCGAAACTCAGCCGGGCACCATCCAGATTGTGGAAATCGATGGCAAAATGGATCCGCGGTTCGCGCAGAAAGAGCAGGAAAAATTTGAGGACTTTCACGCTCCCGATGGCGAAGCGGGAAGGAATGGTCACCGATTGCTCGTAAAAATCGATCTGGAATTTCTGGCTGAAAAAGGTCGGCAGATAGGCATACCAGATGCGGGCTTTGACCAGCAGTGAGGCGCGCACCGCGCCGTCCTTCACCGCAATGGGGGTGGCTTTGATGTTCTTGCGGGTATCCAGGTCCACGCGTAGTTTCTGGTTAAGAATGCCTGTGCTGATGTTGACGTAGATATTGTCGAAAACATTCTTGTTGGCATGGGGACCAAGCCTGGGTGCCATGGACTCAATCTGGGTGAAATCCTCGGGGTCGTAGTTCAGTTTCATCAGGGTGCTGCTGATCTCGCCTTGTTCGAGGTCCACCTGGACATAGTCCGCCCTGGAACGCTCAGGATTGTTGCGCACCAGATAAATATAGCGGGGCTGGTTGCGTGGTGAGTCCAGGCGGATTTCCTCGAGCAGGGTGCCTTGCTCAAGCGGATGTTGTTCCGCGTTATAGCGTTCCCAGCCGCCGTCGCGGAACATGAAGGCGAGCTCGTCGAAATCATCAAAGATGCCGGGTTTGCCCTCTGGCGGGTTGTCGTTCTCGCCCTCAATCCAGATCAGGCCGGTTTTGTCATATTCGTCGATCTGGAAGGGGATCGGGATCAGTTTGCCTTCGCGAACAGCCATCAGGGACAGTTCATCAACGGCGATACCGTTATGGGCGGAGAGCTCAAACCCCTTGATTTCCATTGGGTAAAGATAGGTGAATTGCGTGGTATCCAGTGCCTCCAGCGTGGCGTCCAGCTGGGCAGTAGAGATTTTGGACATACTGTTGACCCAGCGCCCGAGTGCGCTGGGATCAGCCTTGTAGAAATCAAGGAAGTGCTGGAAATAGGCGTCGGGCACACCGTCTGTCCAGATCTCCCTGGCCTGTGAAGGGGTGGGGAGAGTAAAGAACAGGGCAATGAGTCCAATCCATGCCTGTCTGCCGATCATTTTGTTATTCTCTTCGACGTTTTGGATGGGCATAAGTGAATTAGGGCCTAGGGTATGACAGAGAATGAAAAAAGAGTAGGCCTCGACGCCCTGCACCAGTGTCTCCACCGCGTATTGCCTGCGGTAAGCCTGCGCAGCCAATCGTTGCCTAATACGCCCCAGTTGCGTCTCTGGCTGCTGGATGAGCTGTTTCCTGAACAGGCCCTGGAGCCGGAGGTCGTTAACCGGATCATGGAAGAGCCTCCGTACTGGTCGTTTTGCTGGGCGTCAGGGCAGGTATTGGCAGAGTACCTGATTGCGCATCCGCAATGGGTCAAGGGCCATTGTGTCGTCGATGTGGGCCCGGGATCCGGGGTGGTGGCTATTGCCGCGGCCATGGCGGGGGCTCGCAAGGTCATTGCCTGTGATCTGGATGCGGATGCCCTCACTGCCACCCGGGTCAATGCGCTGGAAAATGACGTGGAGGTGACGCTCAGCCAGGATCTGGACAGTGCTTTGGCCGAGGCGGACCTGGTGACGGCAGCCGATATTCTCTATGACCGGGAAAACCTGCCGTTACTGGCGCGTTTTCAGGCCGCGGGCAGGGTGTTGCTGGCGGACTCCCGTGTGCCGGATTTGAATCCGCAGGGGTACCGGCTATTGGGACAGTGGCAGTCCTGTACCTGGCCGGATCTGGGGGAGTCCAGTGAGTACAACGGGGTAAGGTTGTTCGCTTCGGAACCGGAATAAGAAATTCTGGTCACACAGTTTGGCGGGCGCTATCAGCTTCGGGCTGCCACTACGTCCGCTGTAGGGGGTAACAGGGAACTCATCCCGAATTCCGGTTTTCCTTGAATCATCAGGAGGAACAGACATTGTCCAAGAAAATGCAAACCGTCCAGCCACTGGTCTGGCTGATGCTGGCGCTGTGTGTGGCTTTTTCACCCGTTCAGGCGGCGCTGCCGTCGGTAACTGGGGAAGGCGATGCCTTGCCGTCACTGGCGCCCATGCTGGAAAAGACGTCGCCAGCGGTCGTCAACATTGCCATCGAAACCCGGGTGCGTGCCGCCCGGAACCCGTTGATGGATGATCCTTTCTTTCGCCGCTTCTTCAACATGCCCGAGCAGCAGCGTGAACGCCGGGCGGCCAGTGCCGGCTCCGGTGTGATTGTCGATGCGGATAATGGCTACATTCTGACCAATGCTCACGTGGTCAAGAATGCGGACAGCATTGAAGTGACCCTCACCGATGGCCGTGAGTTGTCTGCCGAGCTGGTGGGCACGGATGAAGAAGTGGATCTGGCGGTCCTGAAACTGGAAGAGGCGGATGGGCTGACCCAGATCGCCATCGCCGATTCTACCGGCCTGCGGGTGGGGGATTTTGTGGTCGCTATCGGCAACCCGTTCGGGCTTGGCCAGACCGTGACCAGCGGCATCGTCTCAGCACTGGGGCGTACCGGGTTGGGTATCGAAGGGTATGAGAGCTTTATCCAGACCGACGCCTCGATTAATCCAGGGAACTCCGGCGGCGCTCTGGTGAATCTGCGTGGTGAACTGGTCGGCATCAATACGGCTATCCTGGCACCGGCGGGCGGTAACGTGGGTATTGGTTTTGCCATTCCCACTGAAATGGCCGAGAACGTCATGCACCAGCTGATTGAGCACGGCGAAGTGCGTCGCGGCATGCTGGGTGTCACGATCCAGGATCTTACCCCGGAACTGGCAGACGCTTTTGGTGTAGAGCGCCAGCGTGGTGTGGTGATTACCCAGGTAGTGGAAGACAGTGCTGCGGAGAAAGCCGGCTTGAAGAGCGGCGACGTGGTAACCGCTGTGGATGGCCGTCCAGTGAATCGGGCTGCTGATCTGCGTAACAAGGTCGGGATGGCGCCAGTTGGCGAGAAGGTGACCCTGAGCATTCTGCGCGACGGAAAGAAGAAGGATGTCACTGCCACCATCAGTGAATCCAATCGTGAAACCGCCGGTGGTGAGGCGGTTTCCCGTTTCCTGGAAGGCGCCAGCCTGCGTGATCTGCGCAAGGGTGAGCTTCAGCATGCTGAAAGCGGTGTGCTGGTAGATGCTGTGGAGCGTGCTTCTCCCGCTTGGCGTGCCGGTTTGCGTCAGGGCGATGTGATCATCAACGCCAACCGCAAGGACGTGGTCGATATGAAAGAGCTGCGTTCGGCAGTGGAAGACAAG
The DNA here is from genome assembly GCF_002888555.1 of Alcanivorax sp. MD8A. Classification (NCBI taxonomy): domain Bacteria; kingdom Pseudomonadati; phylum Pseudomonadota; class Gammaproteobacteria; order Oceanospirillales; family Alcanivoracaceae; genus Alcanivorax; species Alcanivorax sp. MD8A. The sequence goes on from NZ_AQOQ01000019.1 coordinate 54,230, forward strand.
GATGCAACCCTGTTACTGCGAGTCAATCGTAATGGCGGGATCTTCTTTGTGGTGGTACGTTAATGAACAAGGTTCGGGTTCTATCTTTTGAGACGCGTAGTGGAGGGGCAGCAGGCCCCGTCAGGTTCTCGATATGAGACGCCGCACACAACGCGCCATGCCAAGGAGAGTAACGATGAAAAAAGGACTATTGAGTGGTATCGCTGCCGTCACCATGATGGCCAGCAATGCGGCCATGGCCGATGATCTGGAAGGCAAGGTGGAAGCCGTGGATGCGGGCAACCAGACCTTTGTGGTCCAGGGCATTACCTTTCACGTCACCAAGAAAACGGATTATGACGATGGCCTGCGCCAGTTCGGTGATCTGCAAGTCGGCCAGCGGGTTGAGGTGGATTTCAAATACCGTGATGGCAAGCATTACGCCACCGAAGTGGAGTTGGATCGCAGAGACTGATTCGGTGTGATCGGCTCGTTGAAGAAGCGCCCCGGTTCAGCGGAATCGGGGCGTTTTTTTGTGGTCAGACGGGGCATGGCGGAAAGGCAGCATCGCTAGCGACGCCCCGGATTACTCACTCTCAAAGTGGCCATGCCGTCCTGCGCCCTCGCGAAAACGCTCAGCACCTTGCAGGGCTTCCTCGAACACCACTGGATATCCCCCGGCACCTTCCTGACGCAAGGCATCGGCCATGGGGTGCTCCCATTGTTGCAGGGCCGAAAGCCTGTCTGCACGCAGGCAGGCCTGGGGAAAGGTCGCGATCTGTTTCGCCAGTGTCATGGCGGCAGTGAGGGCCTGACCGTCGTCGACGACGCGGTTGGCCAGGCCCATGGCCAGAGCCTCTTCGGCCCCGACCGGCCGTCCCGTCAGGATCATGTCCATGGCATGGCTTTGTCCGATCAGACGGGGAAGTCGCACTGTGCCGCCGTCGATCAGGGGCACCCCCCAACGGCGACAGAACACCCCGAAGATCGCACTCCTTTCCATGACCCGCATGTCGCACCACACCGCCAGTTCCAGCCCCCCGGCAACGGCATAACCGCTAACCGCGGCGACAACCGGTTTGCTCATGGCCAGCCGGGTAGGGCCCATGGGGCCTGGGCCGCTACCCTGCGCATCGATTTCATTGCGGCGTTGCGGGTCGCCCAGTGCCGACAGATCTGCGCCTGCACAAAAATTCCCCCCAGCGCCGGTCAGGATCGCCACGTGCAGTGCCGGGTTGTTGTCGAAGTCTTCAAACGCTTTTCGCAAGGCGTCTGCGGCAGGGCGGTCGACAGCGTTACGCTGGGCGGGGCGGTTAAGGGTAATCACACAGACGTTGTCGATGTGTTCAATCAGTACGGGAGGCCCGGACATATTGTTATCCTGTGCGGAAGATGAATGTTCACGTTAGTGGAGCCTGCATGCACTATCAATCGACCTACGCGCCGGAAACCCTTGAGCGGGCACAGGTAGACACCCACGAGGGAATACGCTTACTGGAATTCGGGACCAATTGGTGCGGTTACTGTATTGCTGCCCAGCCGGATATCGAGGCCTGTGTGGAGCGGATTGAGGAAGGTGAACACCTCAAGGTGGAAGACGGTCCTGGCAGGCCGTTGGGGCGAAGTTTTCGGGTCCGGTTATGGCCGACGCTGATTCTGCTGGAGAATGGTGAAGAAATCGGCCGTGTTGTCCGCCCTGACCGAGCTGCGCTGCAGGCGTTGCTGGCTCCGCTGGCCGCGGGTCGGCAATAAGGGGCCCGCACAACACAGCGTTACGGCAGTGTCAGTACGACTTTGCCGCAGGTCTTGCCAGATTGCAGCAGGGCGAGGGCTTGATGTGCCTCTTCAAAGGGCAGTGCGTGACCGACATGGGGAGGGGCAATCTCCACCGCTGTCAGTTCTTGCAGTAATCCCTGCATTCGCGTTTTTTGTTCCCATAGCCAGATGAGGTTGAAGGCCAGCACTGACCGGTTACTGCTGATCATGTCCATCACGTCATAGCGGGGGCGGCGTAGATAACGCCAGGCCGCCTTGAGATAGTTGGGACGATGGCCGGTGGGGGTGAATTCTGCGGCACCAAACACGACCAGTCTGCCCATGGGCGCCAATGCGGCAAAGCTGGCTTGTTGTACCTTTCCGCCAATGGCATCCAGCACCAGATCCAGGGGCTCAGACAGACCGGAAAGCTGTTTCATAAAATCCGCATCGCGAACCAGTACTTGCTCGAAGCCCTGTGAAACTAACCAGCGGGCTTTTTCTGCGTTTCCCACGGTGCCGATGGGGTCTGCTCCCAGCGCCTTGCACAATTTCATGGCCTGCAAACCAACGCCCCCTGCGGCGCTGTGAACCAGCACTCTGTGGCCTTTGTCGACGGCGCCCAGATGCGTGAGGGCGTACCAGGCCGTGAGTGTCTGTACCGGCCAGGCTGCGCCTTGGGAAAAGTTCCAGTCTGCGGGCAGCGGCATCAGATACTCTGGCTCGCTGTCGATTACACTGCTGTAGCCTCCGAAGCGGGTGACGCCCATCACCCGGTCTCCGGGCTGGAAAGCGCCAGAGTCCTCCACGCTCTCTACAACCCCGGAAAATTCCAGGCCCGGAACAAAGCTACCTTCCGGGGTGGCGGAATAGAGCCCGGTGAGCGCGAAAATATCAGCGAAATTCAGGCCCACGGCTTTAACCGTTACCCGGACTTTCCCTTTGGGCTGTGGCGGGAGGGTGCCCTCCTGCAGGGCCAGTGTGGCCAGGTTGCCCGCCTTTGGGGTTTTCCAGTGTTGGACCGATGGCATGATGCAGCCTCTTGCATGATTGGAAATGGTGAATTGCACATCGTACTGCTAACGTTGGGGTACAGGCATTCAATGAAGGAAAAAACATGAATAATCCGGATATCGGCAAGCTGGTGCTGCGCCTCACGTTGGGGCTGCTGATGCTCCTGCATGGCATTAACAAACTGCACTCCGGGGTGGGATGGATTGCCGGGGAACTGGCCTCCCATAACCTGCCTGGCTTTCTCGCTTATGGTGTTTTCGTGGGCGAGTTGATTGCTCCGTTGATGGTACTGCTCGGGTTTCATACCCGTGTCGGCGCTGTGCTGATTGCCGGCAATATGCTGGTGGCCATTGTGCTGGTACACATGGGGGAGTTGTTTTCGCTTACCCAGACCGGCGGCTGGGCACTGGAGCTGCAAGGATTCTTCCTGTTTACCGCGGTTGCGATTTTCTTCCTGGGAGCAGGGAAATATGCGGTGAAGAATTGATACTTCGGCTTATGAAAAACCAGAAGGCCGTGCTCTGGCAGAGCGCGGCCTTTTTCATGCCGGTGCAACATGCAGGAAAAGCCGGGGTGGCTCACTGAGGGAGTGGTCGTCTGACCGCGATGGTTGTTGCTCCGCCCTTATAGACGCGGTGGAACCACCGCCCCCACAGTTCGGGTTTCATCTTTCCTGTGGGAGCGTAACGTAATGGTTTGGGGAGCAAAACTTCGTTTGCAAGCAACCTCCCACTCCCTGTGGGGAATCGCCTTTAGCCCCGCAGGCGATTTTTCTCCGTGATCTGGCCGTTGAGGGTGAGAAAATCGTAGAGAATCCCGAGCCCGAACAAACCCACGGTCAGCAGGTAGATGATACCGGTAATCACCTTCCCCATATAGAAGCGGTGGATCCCGAAGACGCCCAGAAAGGTGAGCAGGATCCAGGCAATGTTGTAATCGATGCTGCCCGCTTCATAGCGTGTGTCTGCAGCTTCATCCATGCCAGGAATCAGAAACAGGTCGATGATCCAGCCGATAAAGAACAACCCGAGCGTGAAGAACCAGATGGTGCCAGTGATCTGCCGACCGTAGTAGAAACGGTGGGCACCCATAAAACCAAAGATCCACAACAGGTAGCCGATGACCTTGCTGTGGGTGTCTGTATTAAGCGTGTTTTGCATGCGCTGATCCTCGGTTCACAATTCCACATTCAGGGCGGCGATGGCCGCGTTGGCCTTGTCACGGGCCTGTTCGATATCGTCGCCGAGTGCCACGGCCACCCCTAAACGGCGACTGCCATGGACCTCGGGTTTGCTGAACAGTCGCACTTCTGTGTCGGGTTGCGCCAGGGCTTTTTCAAGTCCGCTGTAACGCATCTGTTCAGAATCCCCACGTACCAGCAACACGGAGGAGGCAGCAGGGCCGCGTTGGTCGATATTGGCGACGGGCAAGCCAAGAATGGCGCGGGCGTGCAGGGCAAACTCCGACAGATTCTGGGACAGCAGGGTGACCAGGCCGGTGTCATGGGGGCGGGGCGACACTTCGCTGAAGTAGACCTGGTCACCCTTGATAAACAGCTCCACGCCGAAGATGCCCATGCCGCCCAGGGCTTCGGTAATCGCGCCGGCCACTTGCTGGGAGGCGGACAAGGCCGCATCACTCATGGGCTGCGGTTGCCAGGATTCCTGGTAATCGCCATTTTCCTGACGGTGCCCAATGGGGGCGCAGTAGGTGGTGCCATCACGATGGCGAACCGTCAGTAGCGTGATTTCGTAATCGAAGTCCACAAAGCCTTCAACAATCACCCGACCTTCGCCTGCGCGGCCTCCCGACTGGGCATAGTCCCATGCGACCTGAATATCGGACTCGCTTTTCACAGTGCTCTGGCCTTTGCCAGAGGAGCTCATCACTGGCTTGACCACACAAGGAAGCCCGATATCCTCAACCGCCTTGCGGTAGTCTTCCAGGGTGTCGGCAAAATGATAGGGGGAGGTGGGCAGCCCCAGTTCCTCTGCTGCCAGACGGCGGATGCCCTCACGGTTCATGGTCAGTTGCGCTGCCCGGGCAGTGGGCACAACAGTGACGCCTTCCTGCTCCAGCTTGACCAGTTCATCGGTGGCAATGGCTTCGATCTCAGGTACGATCAGGGCCGGCTTTTCCTGCTCAACCAGTTGGCGCAGGGCTTGGCCATCAAGCATATTGATAACATGGCTGCGGTGAGCTACCTGCATGGCAGGGGCATTGGCGTAGCGATCCACGGCGATAACTTCACAGCCATAGCGGATCAGCTCAATGGCCACTTCGCGACCCAGTTCGCCGGAGCCCAGCAGCATGATGCGGGTGGCAGTGTCGGTGTTAGGCGTGCCGATGGTGGTCATAGGATTCTCTTGTCAGGGCATACAGTGTTGGGCTGATTGTAACGAATTGAACCGCAGGTGCTACTCATGAGCGTAGGCAGGAGAGAGTCAGGTGGACGATAACCGCTGGATGGAAAGGGCGTTGGTGCTGGCAGGGCAGGCTGCCGCGGCGGGGGAAGTGCCGGTCGGGGCGGTGTTGGTGCGTGAAGGGATCGTGTTGGGTGAAGGGTACAATCAACCTATCGCAGGCCATGACCCGACCGCGCATGCAGAAATCATGGCCCTGCGGGCGGCAGCGACCGCTGAACAAAACTACCGCCTGCCGGGAAGCACCCTTTATGTCACGCTGGAGCCCTGCACCATGTGCTTCGGTGCCATGGTCCACGCCCGTGTCGCACGGCTTGTCTACGCGGCCAGTGAACCACGTGCAGGCGTTTGTGAAAGCCAGCTGCATTTGCCAACAGTGGAATTCTATAACCACAGGATGGTTGTGGAGGGAGGGCTGTTGAAGGAAGAAAGCGCGGTTATGTTGAAGCAGTTTTTTGCCCAGCGGCGAGGAAAGAAAAACGCAGGCTAGCGTGCTCAATTGCAACGTCAGCCCTGCAGGAGCGGTTGCTTCCTGATAAAGGTTTGCCAAGTCAGGACGGGAATGCGTCAACGTTATTCCGGACGGGTCCAATAAAAAAGGGTCGGCATAGCCGACCCTTTTTAGTACCCGAAGGATGCCTTACTGGAACTGGGCTTCCTGGGTAGTGGCCTTCAGGATGGTCTCAACCCGACGGTTCTGGGCACGACCTTCGCTGGTGTTGTTATCGGCGATGGGCTTCTCTTCGCCGTAGCCAACGGTGGAAATGCGGGTTTCATCAATGTTGTAGTTTTCTACAAGCACTTTTTTCACCGCATCCGCACGCTGCTTGGAGAGCTTCTTGTTGTAGCTCGCCGCACCTGTGCTATCCGTATGGCCTTCCAGCACCAGCTGGGCAGAAGGATATTGAGTCATTTCATCAGCCAGCAGCTCCAGATCGGAGTAGGAGGTCTGACGAACCTCAGCCTTATCCAAGCCGAACTCAACATACAGCGTTTTCTTGACGTCTTTGTCCAGATACTGCTGACAGCCCTTCTCATCAATCAGGGCGCCAGCTGGGGTGTCCGGGCACTGATCCATGCTGTTTACAACGCCGTCGCCGTCATCGTCCAGCTCGCAACCGGTTGCGTCGACCTGAGCACCTGCTGGAGTGCTGGCGCACTGATCACGATCATCCGGTACACCGTCTCCATCGCTGTCGGTGACAACATCTTCGACGGGCGCGGGCTCTTCTTTCTCCGTACGGCTGGCGCCGATGAGGAAGTTCAGACCGGCATAGATTTCGGCATCCCAGCGCTCGTTATCAAAGCTGTAGTAGGGACGTGCGCCCACATCCAGGATGAAATGCGGGTGCAGCAGGGTTTGGAAACCGCCTTCGATGGTACCGATGGTTTCAACCGCAACTTCAGGACCGCCATTTTGCTCAAACTTGACTTCACCGGCACCCAGACCCACGTAGGGTTCGAAGGCGGAGCTGCCATAGAAGTGCTTGCGAAGCGCACCCTGGGCAATGCTCATGTCGGAATCGCCAGCGTAGACGGTATTGGAATTGTTACGTTCCCACCAGCCCTGGAAAGACCAGTCACGGTTGAAGCGATAACCCAACTGGGCACCGGGAAGCGTGGTTTCGTTATCGGAGGTGTTGGAGTCGTAGTGGTCACCGATGTCCACCCAGTTTTCACTGATGTGGCCACCGAAGTAAAAGTAACGCTCAGGCATGTCCTCAGCCATTACCACGGGGGCGGCGGCAACAGATGCGCAAGCAATACTGGCTGCCAGAAAACGTTTAGCGCTCATAAGCTCCTTCCTTGATTATGCAATTGGCAGTGCAAACACGTGATAAGTCTTTGCCAGTCAAACGCTTAAGTAAATCCTGCAAGGAAAGATTAATAAAAAAATTTACAAAGATGGTAATAAAGTAACCGGTTACGCGCAGTTAATGGTGATTTTAGTTAGAAAGTGCGAGCAATGAGTAATGAAATAGTATTGGCCAAAAAAAGAAAACTCTCAGGCAGGGGCTGAGTGTGAAGGGGCCTTGTCACGACCCTCGTTGCGGTTTTGATAGAGCGCATAATCCGCTTCGTTAAGCAGGGTGTTGAGATTGCGGCCACTGTTTTCAGTGCTTGCAGCGCCGATTTTGGCACTGATTTTGACCGGCAGGGCAGTAGCGTTACCGGCTGTAGAGGGAATTTGCAGGTTGGCGGTCAGGGCGCGAAGCCCTTCGCCCATACGGGCTGCGTCATCAAAGCTGGTATGGGGCAGCACCAGAAGAAATTGCGCGCCATCAAAACGCCCAAACAAGTCGCTTTCCCTGATCTTTTCTCGAATGGCATCGGCAAAGCGTTGCAACGCCTGTTCGCCAGTCCGGCGGCCGTGTTCATCCAGCAGGTTGGAGAAATCGCTGATTTCAATCAACAGCACGGAGACGGTGTAGTCATGGCGATGGCTGAGAGCCAACTCCCTCTCCAGCATGCCCAGCAGATGAGGCCGATTGAACAGGCCGGTCAGGTGATCTTCCCGAGCCAGTTGCTGAAGTTGACGGTTTTGCCGATCCAGGGCTATCAGCCGGGTACTGAAAAGGTAAAGCGGAGGCGTGAGTAGCAGTATGGGCAGGGCGGTGGCCAGAACCAGGCCGGATAGCCAGTCCCGCTCACCCACCAGCATGATGGCGATGCTGGTCAGTACCAGAGAAACCAGTACGGAAATAGCGGTCATGGCGGCGGTGCCCTTGAAAGCAGCAAGGCGGTCATTACGGTTGGTCTGCCGCGATGAGGCGGCGACGACCTGAAACAGCTTGGCCATGAGTGCAGAATCCCCGAAACAGATGATGCTTTTTTTGGCCAGTATCCGGGTTGCCAGCGAAGCGCGCAACCGGTTCAGCGTGCTCCCAGCAGGTCCTGTTTGAGTGAGCGGGAATAAGGGGTGTTGCCAAACCAGATCTGCAGGTAATGACGGGCAAAGGTGTCGCCCGTTTCGTGAGTCAGCAGGGTGTCATTAAGATAGAGCTCAAGCTGTTGCTGTTGCCAGATCAGGGCGTAGCGGTCGCCATCGCTGACGTCCCGATAATGTTGGTTGAAGGCTTCCAGACGAGGGGAGAGGGCAGTAAAGGTGTCCTTCGTCAGGTTCTTTTCCAGGTAGTGCATGGCCGCCTTGGCAAAGGCATCACCCGGTACCTCCCTGAAATAGGCAAATTCCAGCTTTACTGGGGGGGTCAGCAGGTCGCTGGCCTGGCAGTTCTTGCGCAACAGAATGGCTTCGCCCACGGTGAACACGCGTAAGGCCTTAACGTCTGCCTGGTGGCACGCCTGCCAGGTGTCATCAGCTTGAGCAGTGGTGTGGCTGCCCAGTATCAGGGCAAGCATCACGATTCGGGTCAGTGGTCGCGTAGCCATCGTGTTGGGGGCCCCAATACCGGCAGATGCTGGTCCAGCCCCTGACTGCTGTCCCAGAAATCCTGGTGAAAGTGAATCAGACCATCGCGGTTAAAGCGCAACTGGCTGATGCCAATGGTGCGTGACAGCCGACTTCGGCCAAGCACAGAAAAGATGGCCTCCATCTGCCATAGCACAAACACATCTGTATTGGTGTCGCTGCACAGTACCTGACGCACTTCCAGCGACATGTGGTCCAGGCGGCTGGCGGTACCGATCAGGTGCTGACGGAGGGTGGTGCGATCTGTCAGCGTTACCAGGGTGTCATTGAAATACAGGGACTCGGCGTAGACGGAGTCGACCTGCTGCTTGATCGTTTCTTCGTTCAGCGGGTTGTAAAGGGAAATGAAGCGATCCACGGCCTCGCGATGGCAGCCGGGACTGCCGGTGATCGATGCCTCAGCCGCGAGGTAATTGTCAGTATACCCGTAGGGCCCCTTCGGGGTTGTCTGGCAAGCCCCAAGAGCGGTGACTGACACAAGAATGAGTGGTACGAATCGTTTCATGGCGATCAGCATCCCTGTGCTGCAGTGAGAGCATCGTGAAGACGGGTTCACAACACATTGACGGCCATCTGGGCACTCTCGATCTTGAACAGACGTGATGATTTAGAAACCCCTTCCCCCTACGGCGGGCAATGGGAAACCAGGGAGACGGTACGTGGAGTTTGAAGCAGTAACCCTGCTGGTGTTGCTGTCTGTCGCCGCATTGTTGTGGCTACAGCAGTACAAGAGCGGTAATGCCGGCTGGGTAGATGTGTTCTGGGCCTGGGCGACAGGACTCTGCGGGCTTCTGTACCTGGTAACAGGGTCAGGGGCGCTGCTTCCCAGGGTCGTGGCCGGGGTCATGCTGCTGACCTGGTCATTACGGCTTGGAGGGCACATTTTTAGTCGGGTTCGTGCCGAACCGGCGGAAGATGGGCGCTATGCGGCCATGCGTGCCGCCTTGGGGGCGCGTGCGCAGCCGGTATTGCTGCTGTTTTTTCTCGGGCAGGGGCTGCTGGCCTGGTTGTTTTCGTTGCCGTTCAGTGTGATTGGCGACCAGCAAATGGCGAGTATGACGATGGTGGTTGCCGGATTGCTGATTGGCATGACGGCCATCCTTGGTGAATCCATTGCCGATGCGCAGCTCAGGCGTTTCAAGCAGCGCCCCAACAGTGACTCAAAGACGTGCAGGGAAGGGCTCTGGCGTTATTCCCGGCACCCGAATTATTTCTTCGAATGGCTGCATTGGTGTGGCTATCCCCTGGTGGCGATGGGTGCCCATTCGGCAGGGGTTCTATGGCTTCTGCCTGTGGCCATGTTCTGCTTCTTGTGGTTTGTCACCGGGATTCCCTATACCGAAAAACAGGCCATCAAATCCCGCGGTGAGGATTACCGTGACTATCAACGCACAACCAGTGCCTTTTTTCCCTGGAGACCAGGCTCATGATGATTCAGATGGCGGAATCCGGTTGGCTGCCGGATGGGTTGGTTCGGTTTGGCATTCGGCGCTTGCTTGCGCGTCGTTTGCTGCAGGAGCAACAACAGCAACAGACGAATACCGAGGTGCTCACCACGGCACCGGTCGCGGTGGATCAGGATGCCGCCAATGAGCAGCACTACGAGGTGGATGCCCGGTTTTACCAGCAGGTGCTGGGGCCTCACCTCAAGTATTCCAGTGGCTATTGGCCTGCGGATGACACTGATCTTGCGCAAGCCGAAGCGGCGATGCTGGCGTTGACTTGTGAGCGTGCGCAGCTGGCACCCGGTCAGGACATCCTTGAGCTCGGATGCGGTTGGGGCTCGTTGACCCTGTGGATGGCCGCGCATTACCCGGACAGCAAGATTACTGCGGTGTCGAACTCTGCTTCTCAGCGGGCGTTTATTCTTGCGCGGGCGCAGGAGCGGGGGCTGGCCAATCTCAACGTCATTACCGCGGATGTGGCGACCCTTGCACCGGAACAGCAGTTTGACCGGGTGGTGTCCGTGGAGATGTTCGAGCACATGCGCAACCATGCCACGCTGTTATCCCGAATTCATGAATGGCTTCGCCCCGGCGGCAAGTTATTTGTTCATGTCTTCTGTCATCGCGAATTGACCTACCTGTTTGAAGATCAGGGTGAGCAAGACTGGATGAGCCGCTATTTTTTTACCGGTGGCATGATGCCCGGTTGGGACTGGTTGCCTGAATGCGCAGGGAAACTGAGTCTGGATGAGCGCTGGGCGGTCAACGGCGAGCATTACGGCAAGACGCTGGAAGCCTGGCTGGCACTGGCAGACTTGCGACAGGAGACGTTGGTCCCGCTGCTGGATGAATGCTATGGCCCCGGCCAGGGCAAAGTCTGGTTGCAGCGCTGGCGCATGTTTTTCATGGCATGTGCAGAATTGTTTAACTATCGTGGTGGAGAAGAGTGGTTTGTGGCCCATTACCGTTTCTGTAGGCCGCAATAACAACAATCCGTTCAGTGATTTTGCATGAAGCGTTCTGGTGTTCAGCATCGTCTTACCCGTGTGTACCTGATTCAGCTGTTGTTGATCAGTGTGGCTACGGTGATGGGCGTCTGGGCGACGGCCAACATTATCGAGCACGTGCTGGTGAAACAGGCGCTGATCAAGGAAGCCGATCATTACTGGGCGTTGCTTGACGGTAATCCTGAGCAGCCTCGCCCCAATACCCGGCATCTGTTGGGGTTGTTGACCAGCGACACGGTGAATGATTCGGTGCCGGAAGTCCTGTCGTCATTAGCGGATGGTTACCAGCGGGTGGACCTGGCCGGTGAACGTCCCATTGTTTACATCGAAAGCCGAGGGTCGTCGCGGCTTTATCTGGTGTTCGACGAGCGGCGTGTGTCGGTGCTCGCCTTCCTGTTCGGTATCCTGCCGCTCACCGGGGTGCTGCTGGTGATCTACATCACTTCGTTCCTTGGCTGGAAGAAATCCCGTGAGCTGTTGTCACCGCTGGTCCTGTTGGCGGACCGTCTTCGGCAAACGCCAGTGGATACCCCCAGTGTGGCGCGACCGGAGCTGGCAGATATTCAAGCGGACAATGACAGTGAAGTCGCGGTGTTGGTCTCGGCGCTGGAAGCCTATGCCGATCGCCTGGTGTCGTTTGTCGAACGCGAGCGTCAGTTTACCCGTGATGCCAGCCATGAGTTGCGTACGCCGTTGGCGGTTTTCAGGGCGAACCTTGAGTTGCTGGAAAGTCAGGTCGGAGAACGGCCGGTGATCAGCCGGATGGCGGACACGGTGGAGGATATGGAGGCCACTCTGGAAACCTTGCTGATGCTTGCCCGGACAGAGCAAATAGATCAGAAGAGTGAGCCTGTGATCGTCAATGATATGGCGGTCAATCTGATGGAGCGGCTGTCTCCGCTGGCGGAGCGCAAGCAGATCCGCCTGCAGGTGCGGCAGAAAGCGCTAACGTCGGTGGATTGCCCGGAAGCGGCGTTGGGCATCGTGCTGACCAACCTGGTTCGCAATGCGATTAACTACAGTGGTTCCGGCGAGGTCGATATTGTCATCCTGAAGGGGGCCGTACAGGTGGCTGACTCAGGCGTGGGAATGGATCAGCAGGAGCTGGAGCGCATGTTGCGACCGTTCGAAAGAGGCAATAGCGACGAAGGCGGACACGGATTGGGGTTGGCGATCGTACATCGGTTGTGTGAACGCTATGGCTGGCAGGTCATGGTGGCGAGCGCACCGGGTAAGGGTACCCAGGTACGCGTCGCTTTTTAGCGTCAATCAGGCGGTGAGTGCCCGGTGCTGGAGCCGCACCAGTAGCTGCTTGGCGTTCAGTGCGTCCCGGATTCGGTCTGCGGCACGTTGAGCATTGCGGTGGTCGGTGTCGGCCAGAAGAATCGCAAAACGGTTGTCACCCAGATGGGCCACACTGTCCTGCTCGCGCAGCAAGGCAGCCAGGGAATCGGCGATGATCTCGCTGTCTGCCTCTTCCGGTCCTTGCAACTGCAATACGGAGGATTGCATACCCAGATCGCGGGTGTTACCCAGTTCCTGCTGAAGAATATCGTCCCAGCCTTTGGGGCCCGGCAAACCTGTCAGGTCGCAACGGTCGGGGTGCTCGATAAATGTGGTCAGCCGTTGCTGGCGGGCATCTCGTACTGCACTGTTGAGCAAGTGGCTGATCAGTGCCGCCTCATGCTCAAGTGCCTCCTGCGCGTTTGCGAGCGCCTCCGGCTGAGGCTCAGGGTCCAGCGCGCAGAGCGTACCAAACAGTTGCTGTTGTGCATCCAGAAGGGGCAAACCAATGTAGGCCCCGATGGACAGGTTCGCGTTGATCGGAGCATCCTGGTAAATCGGGTTCAACGCGGTGTCGGCGACGACTCTGGCGTTGCCCAGCTCCACCATGCGCACGCAATAGCTGGTTTGCCACTCCAGGCGATGCCCCTGATGCAGGCCGTAAGTGCCGTCCCGGACACGCAGTATCAACAGCTCTTCACCCTGGAGTCGGGTGATCATCCACATGGACATGCCAAAGCGCTGCTGTAGCTGCGCCAGGTGGGCGTCCAGCAGACCCTGGATGTTGTTGTAATTCGGCAGAGAAATTGAGTCGTTCACAAGCAATAGGAGGAAATTGTTTTCCCCCTATTGTGGATACCTATTAGCCGGTGGGCAAGGGCAGGATGGATCAATGGTGGTTGCCACTGGCTCCATGGATACTGAAACCGACCCCGGGCATGGTGTTGAGCAGGGGCTGAGCAAAGGGTTTGTCCATGGCTTTGCGCAGATTGTAGAGGTGGCTGCGAAGGGCATCGGAGTCTGGCACCAGGTCGCCCCACAGCTCGCGCTCCAGTTGCTCGCGACTGACCACCCGGGGAGATTCGCGCATGAGAATACGCAGTATCCGGAAGGCGGTAGGGGAGAGCTTCAGGAGCTGGCCGGCACGACGAGCTTCTTGCCGGCCAGGGTCCAGCTCCAGATCTTCGACCTGCAGGGTATGGGCAGTGACTTCCCGCCGTTGGCGGCGAATCTGCGCACTGACCCGGGCGGCCAGCTCAGGCAGGGCAAAGGGTTTGACGATGTAGTCATCCCCCCCCTTGTTGAATCCTTCCAGCTTGTCGTCCAGTTGATCCCGGGCGGTCATGAAGATTACCGGCAGGTCCTGTGAAAGCTCCTTGCGCAGAGCCTCACAAAACTGGAACCCGCTCTCGCCCGGCAACATGACATCCAGCAGCATCAGATCGTAATGATGTTGTTGAACCAGCTCCCGGGCGAGCCGGGTATCGCCCGCGTAGTCGACGCTGGCGCCTTGCTGCTCAAGGAATTCCAGCACCGTTTGGGCCAGTTGTCGGTGGTCTTCCACCAGCAGGATCGACAAGTTTTCCATCATCACAACTCCTTTTCTTATCTCATGGTGCGGTGAGGGGCGTCAATGCCACGTCAATAATGGCCGGCGGATGATTGAAACGACAGGCCATGCATCCAGTGTCTGCCTCTGTCGCGGCTGGCTCAAGCTGTCTCTGACGAACGCGTTTCAGTCTGTCAGGCTGCCCGTGCGTGCGAAACGTTGCCGGTAGTGGCTGGGCGACAAGCCGGTATGGCGTTTGAACAAGCGGGAAAAACTGCTGACATCCTGGTAACCCACCTGTTCTGCCAGTTGGGTCAGGTTGTTGGTGCCGCGCTCCAGCATCTTTCTTGCGGCTTCAATGCGTACCCGTTGCAAATATTGCAGAGGGGGCTCGCCAAGCGTGTTGGTAAAGCGGCGCTGCAGTTGTCGGGGGCTGAGATGCACTTTCTCGGCAAGCTCTGCCAGCGACGTGGATTCACGAAAGTGTTCATGAATCCAGGCCTGCACGGTTTGTACTTGCTCGTCCTGATGATAGGAGTGAGCGGGAAGCCCGGCATACACACTCTGCAGGTCGTTACGCACATCAATCACGAATGCTCTGGACAGTTCCCTGGCCAGATCCGGCCCACAATAGCGTTCTACCAGCAGAATGGTCAGGTCTCGCCAGGCTGTCCCCCCACCGGCACAGAAAATATTGCCCTCGCGGGTGATCAGTTCGCGCTCATTGAGTTTGACTTGCGGATAGCGTTGCCGGAATTGCTGACTGAACCCCCAATGGGTGGTGGCCGTGCAGTCGTCCAGCAGGCCGGCTTCTGCCAGCAGAAAAGCGCCGGTGCAATTGCTGGCCAGATCAGCACCTGCGGCATGGATGCGGCGCAGCCAGGGCAATACGTCCCGTTGTTGTTCAAGCACTTGCTCTATCGGTGCACCAATGGTTGGAATTACCACCAGATCCACTTTGTCGATCTGATCAATAGAGGCGTCAACGGCCATGCGGATGGAGGGCGTACAGCGCACGGGATTACCATCCTTGGAGACGATTCGCACCTGGAATTGCTGGTCCAGAGGCTGTCCATGGATACGGTTCCAGGTCACCCCGGTAAGGGTAAAGAGATCCACCACTCCGGTGAGTGCAGAGGCAAAAACGCCATCGAAGGCCAAAACGGCGACTTGATACATTCTGTCGTGTTCCACCATGAATTAGTCATAGGCGACAATGCCAGAGAGCAGGGCAGGATGGCAAGCTGTGTCGAAAAAACGGGAGAGATGTTGTGAGTGATGTGATTCTGGACCGTCGCGATCTGCGCTTCCAGTTGTTCGAGGTGCTGGATACCGACACCCTTTTCGAACGGGAGCGTTTTGCCGAACATAGCCGTGACACTATCGAGGCGGCACTGGATACGGCCGAAAAACTCGCGCGGGAAAAGTTTGCCGATCACAACAGCCTTGCCGACAAGGAAGAGCCGCAGTTTGTGGATGGCAAGGTGGTTATGCGCCCGGAAGTGAAAGCGGCGTTTGATGCCTACATCGATGCGGGCTTTCTCTCTTCCCGTGCCAGCTTTGAAGAAGGCGGCATGCAATTGCCTGATATTGCGGCTGCGGCCTGCAAGGGCATGTTTACCTGCGTTAACCCCAGCTCGACGGCCTATGCGTTTCTGACCGCAGCGGCGGCCAATGTGATTCGTAACTTTGCCAGTGATGACCTCAAGGCGCGCTACCTCGAACCCATGATGCAGGGCCGTTTCACCGGCACCATGGCGCTGACAGAACCGCACGCCGGTTCGTCGCTGGCCGATATTCGTACCCGCGCGGTACCGCAGGACGACGGCAGCTATCGTTTGAAGGGCAACAAGATTTTTATCTCCGGCGGTGAAAACGAGCTGGCAGACAATATCGTGCACCTGGTGCTGGCCAAAATTCCCGGTGGCCCGGAAGGGGTCAAGGGTATTTCTCTGTTCGTGGTGCCGAAGTATCGGCTGGATGAGCAGGGTAACCCGGGGCCGCGCAATGATGTCATTCTTGCCGGACTGATCCACAAACTGGGTTACCGTGGCACCACCAGCACCGCACTGACCTTTGGTGATAACGACGACTGTCATGGCTATCTGGTAGGCGAGGCCCATCAAGGCCTGCGTTACATGTTCCAGATGATGAATGAAGCGCGGGTTGGCGTTGGTTTTGGTGCCGCATTGCTGGGCTACCGGGGTTACCGCTATGCCCTGGATTATGCCCGTGACCGCTTACAAGGGCGGCACCCGGATGCAGCCGATTTCAGCAAGCCCATGGTGCCGATCATTGAGCACGCCGATGTGCGCCGGTTGCTGTTGACGCAGAAGGCTTATGCCGAGGCGGCGCTGGCCATGAGCTTCTACGGTTATCGGCTGGTGGATGAAATTGAAAGCGGCGAAGCGCAGAGCTCCCGCGATGCGGAATTGCTGCTGGATTTGCTGACGCCCGTGCTGAAAACCTGGCCGTCTGAATATGGACTGAAAGCCAACGATATGGCGATTCAGGTGTTTGGCGGTGCCGGTTATACCCGCGAATATCCGGTCGAACAGGTATGGCGTGATAACCGTCTCAACCCTATTCATGAAGGGACCACCGGCGTTCATGGTCTCGATTTGCTTGGTCGCAAGGTATGGCAGGCCAATGGCAAAGGCATGCAGCTGCTCGCAGGTAAAATCATGGCCGATGTCGAGGCCACTTCAGATGCTCGCTGCAAGCCATTTGCGACAGCCTTGCAAGCGATGTTGCCGAAGATTCAGGCGGCGACGCAAGCCAGCGGCAAACTGATGGCCGACAAAGGGCCGCGGGTCGCCCTGTCGAACGGTAACGCCTATCTACAGCTGGTGGGACACACCGTCGCGGCCTGGATGTGGCTACGTCAGGCCAACGCTGCGGTGAAACTGGATCGCCCGGAAGATGAAGACTTTGCCAACGGAAAACTGATGGCAGCCACTTATTTCTTCCGGTGGGAATTACCCCGTGTGGAGTTGGACGCTCAACGACTGGTTGATGCCGATAGCACCTTCATGGACATGGACAGCCGCTGGTTCTGATTGTGATAGCAATCGACCTTGTGTGCCTATCGTCATCAGGCTCGGGAGAACTCATCACGCGGTGAGCAAAACAGCTATGACGGTATTTTCTGCCCCCGGCCTCCGGGGGCTTTTTTTTGGTTCTTCGCGGATTTTAGGGAAAAGCCCGACTGATTCCTCCCGGTTTGCCGTAGGAGCGTCGCTCGCGGCGC